>CAYSFA010000073.1:0-14534 GCA_964430025.1 uncultured Anaerolineaceae bacterium
AGGTTTACGAAAGAGAATCCTCCTCTGAATAGGGTTTTTTGAAAGAACAATGGCACGAATTTCGTGTCATTGTTCTTTTAAAGATGGTAAGATTTCAGAATGAAGTTTTGAATATAAATTCTGCTCAATTTCCTTTTGCGGTACAATATCTTTTCCGGAGGATGAATGAAATTTGCATCACAAACACTATGGTGGGGGATTAAGGAAGCATTTTATCAATTAACCAGATTGATTTTGTTACATGTTATCTGGTTACTTTGTAGCTTACCCATCATCACCATTCCGGCAGCTACCTTGTCCCTTGCGAGTACCATCAGGTTGATGGTACTTGATGAAGCTAATTTTTCTTGGGGTTTTTACTTTGAACGCTTTAAATTCTACTTCTTTAGAGGTTGGCGTTGGTTTTTGCCAAACTTGATCTTACCTTTCATATTTGTTTACAATATTCTTTTTTTTGCCATTGAAAGTTATTGGTTAAGCATTTTTATTCAGGCGGTGAACATCGTTATGCTGGTGATCTGGTTTTTTATCCAGACATTTACGTTGGCATATTTAGTGGAAAATGAACAACCTGTTATGCGATCCGGTTTACTAAAGAGTGTTCGGATGTTATATGAGAAACCAGGTTTGTATTGGTTGGTTTCTTTCTTTGTATTTATATTCTCCTTGATGAGCATAATTCTTATTTTTCCGGCGTTACTTTTTTCCACCAGTTTTAGTATGTTTGTTATTATGTACTGCCTGCAGGTGGTGCTGGGTCGTAGAGGAATGGTTCCGGAGGAGGAAAGTAGTAAAATCGCAACGTATCACTAAGATTATCCAAGATCAATGAATTAAAAAAGTCCGGAAACCCGGACTTTTTTGAAAAAATCTTGAAAGATCTTAAGGAGTTACCAGGGGGAGTTCAGCTGCTTCCCAACCATTGGTGCCACCAGCCATATTCTGAACATTGGTGAAACCATTCATCAATAGAGCAATGGTTGCAACCAAACTGCGGCCACCACTCTTGCAGTAAACCACAATTGCAGCATTGGGGTCTAATTCACCCATGCGATTGGCAATTTCTTCCAAGGGAATGCTGATAGCGGGGTCAATGTAACCAGCAGCAAATTCATCTGGTCGACGAACATCTAAGAGAACAAACTCTTCAGCATTGATCAATTTTTCGTTTACTTCTACATTGGTGATGGTTGCCCATTTTTCGGGTGGGTTGTTGGCGAAATTCTTGACTGCGGTGTAAAGTGCTTCATCAGCAATAATTGCAGTGCTGATTTCTTCAGCAGGAGCAAGACCTTCTTCAGCGCCTAATTGAGCCCCTAACCATCCATCCATACCAGCGTTCATGTTACGTACATTGGTGTAGCCTAACATCTGTAAGATTGTCCAGGCATAAGCTGAGCGGGTACCGCTTTTGCAGTAAACCACTATAGGGGTGTCCAGATCGGCAGGTAATAGGGCGGGATTATCAGCCAAGGTTTTCACTGGAATATTGACTGCACCGGGGATATGACCATTTTCTTCCAATTCGGATGGCTCACGTACATCAATCAGGAACAGATCAGGGTTTTCGATTAGCGCAGTGTTGAGTGCATCAGGAGCCATCATACCATAGCCTTTATCCTGTCCATTGTTGGCAATGATCCCAGCGAAAATAGCTTTGAAATCTGGTGCTGTTCCGACCACTGGAAGCTCTTCAGCCTGCCAACCGAGGATACCACCGCTCATATTGAATACGTTTTCGTATCCGTTTAAGCGTAAAGCTAATGCGCCAATTAAACCACGGGTACCACTTTTACATTGAATAATGATTTTAGAATTGGGATCAATTTCATCCAGACGATCCATCATTTCTTCCAAAGGAATATTGATTGCACCATCAATGTAACCAGTTTCAAATTCATCAGCACGGCGATTATCAATTAATACAAATTCTTCTCCATTGATGAACATCTCGTTTACATCAACTGGTTTTACATTGGCCCATCCTTCAGGGGCGTTATTGGCGAAATCTTTGACTGCCATATAGAGAGCTTCATTAGCGATGATAGCGGTGCTGATTTCTTCTGCAGGAGCGACGCCTTCATCAGCAGCTAACCCAGCGGCAAGCCATCCGTCCATACCGGCTGCCATATTGCGGACATTGGTGTATCCTAAAGCACTCAGAATTGTCCATGCCCAGGTTGAGCGGGTTCCGCTCTTGCAATATACAACAATGGGAGTATCGAGGTCTTCTGGTAAGAAGGCTGGGTTATCAGCCAGAGTTTTGACCGGGATATTGACTGCACCAGGAATGTGGCCATTGGCTTCTAATTCTGATACTTCACGAACGTCGATCACAAATAGATCGGCATTGTCGATAAGCTCAGTATTGAGGACATCCGGGGCGATCATGCCATATCCAGCTTCTTTACCATTATTGGCGAGTACTTCCGCGAAGATTGTCTGAAAATCAGGAGCTTCAACAACTACTGGTTCTTCAACCTCTGGCTCTTCAACTACAGGTTCTTCGACTTCCACTTCGGCTGGCGCTTCAACCACTGGTTCTTCGACAACAGGTTCAGCTGCTGGGGCTGGTGCACAGGCACCCAGGAGCATTGTGAAAATTATTACTAACAAAATGGGCAAACTTAATTTTCGTGACATATTTATCCTTCTCTATCTTCTAGAATTTTTTTATCAACTGATCTCAATAATCAGTTGAAAACTACTGGTTTATTGTTCCGGGATCAACCCAGGGATAGTTTCAACAATCACATCCCGGTTTGCTTCTAATTCTTCCGGTTTAACTTTGTCTGCGGTTAGGAAGATCTCTGTATTCCCATGGCATGAATTACATGTTTCAGTCTGCGGTGTGTTCAGTTGAATATTGTGGGGTGTTGCATATGCCCAGTTGGGGAGTAGATTGAAATTGGGGAGTAAATCCTCTCCATAATAGGCATAACTTTCCGGGTCAACAGGGATGTGGCGAACTGGCACATATTCATAAGGTCGCTCTTCGTTTTGGCGTGTGTTCCGGCCAATGAAGAATGTGGAATAGGTGGCAGCTGTTCTGAAGAATGGATTACCCGTTTCTTCACTCACCTGAACATGACAGCTATCACAACTGGTATAGGTCACTGAGTGGCAAACCTGGCAGGAAAGGGTATCCTGGTGGATTTGATGTTGGACATTGGTATCTGCGGTTTTACCGACCTGGTCATGGCAGCTTTCACAGCTAGGACCTTGTTCGCCTTCATAACGATGATTGGCACCTTCTGAATCATGCATACTGGCACCATCATGGCAAGCTACACAATTCATACGTCCCTGACGGAAGTGAACATCTCCAGAAACACCTTCATTTTTGCCCATATATTCATTGCCAACACGCGAGCCATGACAGGCAGTGCAGGTTCGGGTCATTGGTGGGGTTTTGACATATTCATGTCCATTTAATAACCCACCACCGACGCTGTCTGGTTGAGCAATATGGCAATCACCGCAAGTGGTATGGCAAGATTGACAATGGTTTCCAAACATTTCTTCCAAAGCAACATGGTTTTCCGGTAAGCTACGTGAGTACATGGTCTGGAAATAGCCAGCTTGTGTGGAATGCAAACTATCAACACTGGTGGTAACAATATCGTTGTGGCAGTTACCGCATGTTCGTTGTGGATCCGCATCAGGAGCGGTAATCAACCCCGTATGGGCAGCTTCCTTTTCAAGGGTAGAAGAGTCACCAGCATGACAGGCAGAACAAGTTGTTTGTGCATGGACATTGGTAAAGAAAGCATCACCAACAATAACTTTTTCCCATGGCTCCAACGGAGCCACCTCGCCACCTCAGCCAACACCTTCGGATTCGGCTCCGTGTGCATCTTCTTCTTCAACGGCAGTTGTTTCAATAAGCATGTCTTTGTCCGTGTGGCACTCAATACAATAATCTACTGGAGGTTCAAGAGAAATGGGAACATCGGTCTCTGGTTCTTCTTCACCTATTGATACCTCAGGTTCTTCCACTTCCGGAGTGGCAGGTGTTTGTGCCGAGCAAGCCACCAGAAGCAGCAGTGAAAAACACAAGATCAGTATTGTAAAAAATTTTCTCATGAGAATTCCTCTATCGTTCTTGTTATCCATTTTTCCAAAAGTTCAGCATTTCGTTTTGTAACATTAACCTTATTGTATTAAGAAGATTACACAATTTCAATGATAATTAAGAAAAATTTAATCTGTCAGTGACATAAATCACAAAGTAATATCAGATTGTTTATTCGAATCCTATAAGTTTTGCTTATCAATAAACCAATTATGATAAAATCAATCAACATGATAATGGAGTGGAGTAAATGTTAGATACGCACCAATTAAGAGTGTTTTTAGCAGCAGCAGAAACTTTGAATTTTTCCCAGGCAGCGAAAAGATTACACATGTCTCAGCCAAGTGTTACACAACATATTCGCAATCTGGAAACTCATTTTGGCATGCCTTTATTTGTACGAGCGGGAAGAAGACTCTCCTTAACAGAAGCAGGAGTGACATTGTTACCCATGGCGAGAGACCTTGTGCTGGCAGCTATTCGGGCTGATGAAATGATGGACACATTAAAAGAGGAAGTTCATGGCCAGTTATGGATTGCCTGTACCACAACCCCGGGAAAATATATTCTGCCTTCTTTAATGGCTGATTTCCTAAAAAAACATCCAAAGGTTGAAGCTACAATTTCTGTAACCAATATTAATGATGCTATGCGCTATCTCAATGAAGGAAAAGCACATATCATGGTAACCAGTGTCTTTAATTACCATCCGGATATTGAGTTACACAAATTCCTCACCGAACCGTTGGTTTTAATCGTTCCCAATAATCATCCCTGGTCAAAAAGAGAAAGTATCAGTTTGGATGAAATGAAGAAGTCCAATATGATTTTAAGAGAACCATCCGCCGGGGCTTATCAGGTGTTGCGAGATGGTCTGGCTGAAAAAGGGTTCGATATTGGTGATTTGAGAAGAGTATTAACATTAGGCAATTCTGAAGCGATTGCTTTTGCGGTAAAGGAAGGGGTGGGGGTTGGATTTGTGTCTATGTTGGTGGCTCAAAGAATTGTGAAAAATCAGGTTTCGATTGTAAAAATTGATGACCTAAATCTCAGCCAGGATATTTACATAGGGCAACATCGACGGTTACCATCCACTCCCGCACAAGTAGCTTTCTGGAAGATGGCAATTGAACCAAACCAGGAAACCTTTAAGAAAATTTCTTCATATCTTGATGATAATAATTAAGAGTAGAAATTAGAATTTGATTAAAGAAGATAAATCAGATCAATTTTATTGGTTCTGTCCAGTAAAAGCCGTTATAATCGGCGTTTATGAGTAGAGCTATTTTGTTTGACCTGGATGGAGTCTTGATTGACTCGATGGATCACCATGCAAAAATTTGGCAACAAGCGATTCTTGATAAGTTGGGAATTGAATTATCCAAACAATATTTTCTGATTAACGAAGGAAAAAATTCGAAAGACATTCTGGACGAATTGATATTCAAGTACCAGATAAATTCTGATGAAAATACATGGAAAAGGATCAGTGATTATCGGGATGAGCTATTTCTTCGTGATTTTCACCCTCGCTTAATGGAAGGGGCGAAGGAATTGGTTGAAATGTTGTCTGGATTCGATTACCGATTAGGTGTGGCAACAGGCAGCACACGCTTGGTTGCAGAAGAAGTGCTTATGAAGACAGGTATTCTGCCATATTTTTCCACCCTTGTAACTTCCGAAGATGTTCAAAATAGCAAACCACACCCACAACCTTATCAAACATTATTACAGAAACTCCTTGCCAGTGCTGATCAATCCTTGGTGATTGAAAACGCACCTTTGGGAATCAAATCAGCGAAAGCTGCTGGATTGATTTGTATAGGTGTTGCAACAACCAACTCTCCAGAAATACTCTATCAGGCTGATCGTATATTTGTAGATTTACCAAAGATAACAGAATTCTTGGAAGTAGAATTCAAAACTTCCAACGGGATTGGTCTCTGGGCATTTGAAAATTTCTTAAAGGAAAAAAATTAATGCATCCTAGATTGAAACGAGAAGAAAAGACAATTGATGTGATGATTGCTTTGTATTGCGAAGGAAATCATGGTTCTCAGGGAGAATTGTGTGATGATTGTTTGGAATTAAAGGAATACGCTCATCTTCGTTTGGAGAAATGCCCTTATCAGGAGCAAAAAACCACCTGTGCCAATTGTCTTACCCATTGCTATAAACAGTCGATGCGGGAACGCGTGCGAACAGTGATGCGCTATGCTGGCCCCCGAATGTTGTTAAAACATCCCTGGTTGGCGATCATTCATATGCTGGATGGATTGCGGAAACCAGTCTCTTTGCAAGAAATCAAGGAGAAAAAGAAAGCAGAGCACCGTTCTTAGTGCTCTGTTTGTGGGTGCCACGAGGGTTGTCCGCCTGTTGTTCTAATTATCCATTAAACTGCATAACAAATCAATCGTCTTCTTCTTTCAGCTTGATTTATTAATAAGGGGAATTTGATGTTATCCGATCTTCTTGGGTACTAACACATTTAATCCACGGTGATTGACGGAGATCCGTACGGGTGATTCCCCCCACATTTCGCCATCAGCTTGAGTAGATTGAACTGGTTCAGATTCGATCGTAACGGATTTGACTTGCCAGTGTAAGGCTGGGTCTTTGAGTTCATTTCCTCCAACAATGGTAGCAGCCAAAGAAAACAGCTGTACTAGATCCATTTTTCGAAGGACAAATACATCTAACAGCCCATCATCAATTTTTATGTTGGGGTCCAGCACAAGCCCAGGGACACCGAAATAGCCTGCATTAGCGATCAGGCAGGTTAGCCCGGAACATTCGATGGATTCTCCATCCAGGGTGAGATGGTATTGTGCTTCTTTGATATTATGCAAAGCCTGGGTGGCCCCCATGATATAAGCAAAAATTCCGTATCGTTCTTTTAATTCCCGATCGGTACCTTCCAACATGGCAGCTTCCAACCCGACGCCGGCTCTTAATGCGAAAGCAGGTACTTTTTCAGTGTTGGTTATGCCTAAATCGATGGAACGAATCTCTGATTTTTCAGGTTGTGTGATTAGCTTGCAGGCTTCTTCCAGATTTTGGGGAATTCCTAATTCGATAGAAAGAATATTACCGGTGCCACCAGGAAGAATCGCCATGGGGATATTGGTGTCTTTGAGGCCACTGGCGACTTCCATCACAGTTCCGTCACCTCCATAGGCAGCTACGAGGTCATATCCTTGGGTGATAGCCTGCTCCGCGAGACAAATGCCATCACAGCGATCTTTTGTTATTGCCAAATCCCAATCGATTTCTGCTTTTTGAAACAAATTGTTAAATATTCGTAAGGGGGGATTCTTCGACCCAGCGCTGGGGTTTAAAATGATCAAAACGCTTTTCTTCGCCATAAAACCTTTTTCCAATTGAGTCTTTATAATCGCGATTCAATTTTATTATAAAGGAAGGAAATGAAGAAGGTAGTGTGATATTTAATTTGTAAGGTTTTAGATGGTATGTTAGATTTAATCTCAAATTGTTAAGATATTAAGGTGTCTATGAAAAATGGTCTGAAATTCACTATTCGTTTGATTTTGGTTATCGTTCTGGGGGCTGGAGCGATCCTGCTTGCGCTGGAGTTGATTGACAACTTGTATGAATATCGTTCCCCTTTATCTAATAATCCTCCAGTTCCTGGTCGTTCTTTTGGTGATCCTTTTGGCGAGCAGATTGTGTTTGTGCTCATCGATGGATTGCGATATGATACGTCGCTCGATCCAGCTGTCATGCCTACACTTAATCAATTACGTAATCAAGGTGCAAGTGCGAAGGTGCTTTCACAAACACCATCTTACTCAATTCCAGGGTATGGAGTCTTATTAACTGGGGCATGGCAATATTTGAGCGATGCTCCGGCTTTCAATTTGGATTATGAAGATATTCCAGCATTTACACAGGATAATGTTTTCAGTTCCGCAAAACGACACGGACGAAAAACTGCTGCCTCAGCTTACTATTGGTTTGAAAAACTGATTCCGGCAGATTCCCTCGATATTGGTTATTTTACCCCTGGAGAGGATAAACTGGCTGACCGTGCAGTGGTTGATGCAGCCATCCCCTGGTTGGAATCGCGTGAATATGATCTGATCCTGATTCATATTGATCAGGTGGATTACGCCGGGCATCACGAAGGTGGCCCACAAAAAGATGCCTGGAATCAGGCAGCCAATCGCGCAGATGCCTTGCTGGCGGAGATTGTTTCTGAAATGGATCTTTCAGAAGATGTATTGGTGATTAGTTCAGACCATGGACATATTGATCAGGGAGGTCATGGGGGGCACGATGAGGTAACTTTAAATGAACCTTTTGTAATGGTTGGAAAAGGGATCAAAGCCGGTGTTTATAGTGATATTTTGATGGTAGATGTTGCTCCAACCCTGGCAGCTTTACTTGGAATCAACCTGCCAGCCACCACCCAGGGACAAGTGCTGACGGAAATGATGTTTATGCCATCGAACACCTTGGCAGCCCTCAAGAGTGAGACTGCTAATCAACAATCTCAATTGGTTGCAGCCTATGCAAATGCCATTGGAAAACCCTTGCCACAAGAAGCTACAAATGCGAGCGCGGGGATTCCAGTGGAACAATATCAACAATCCTTGCAAGAGGTGCAGAATTCACGGTTAGCTCAGGAGCGCTTATTAAGAATAGGGATTGCTGTCGTTGTTTTCCTGGTGATCGTTGTTTTGATGGCTCGCAAGAAACCGAAAGGAATTTTCAATTTAATACTCGCAGCACTTGCGTTTTCAGCGTTATTCCATTTTGCCTATATTACCTTCGGACAGAAAGTGTATTCTTATAGTTCAGTGGTAAATCCGACACAATTGGTATTGAGTAATGGGATTATTACTTTGCTTGCTTTGACTGTTGCCTGGCTCTTATTTACCTTCCAGAATTGGATCAGCATGGATATTAAACAGAATCTGAATAAAGCGATGGATATTTCTTTCGCCATTATCCTTGTCACTTCTTTGCCATTTATTGGTCATGTAGTCTGGAATGGCTTATTTGCAACCTGGACTTTACCCAATTTGGCCTTGCACTACCTGTCTTTGCTGAGTTTGGTTCAGATTTTCTTTGTGGGTTTTGGATCGGTCCTGTTGGTTTTGGTGACTGGCATTATCCTGCTTGACCGAAAGCGAAAGACTGCAAAACGAAATTGATAAGGATTTCTGCTGATATTGATCCGACATTGGCACCAGGGTCATTGGCAGCTTGAGAAAAGAGACTTCAACAGGAATTGCTCCTATTGAAGTAGATGTGATTCCTAAATAAGATGGTGATTTTGCATGATTGCATGACCCAGCATTGGAGTAGGTAAGTGATCAACAAGGTACCATCACAAATTTTTCCTTTGACCATCTTCGTACAAGGTCATTGCTTGAAAAAGTTGCAATATTGATAAAAAATGTCATGATATTTTTAACAAGTAGACCACAATCCGCACAGGTGCCTGATGATCAGAAAAGCCATAGTTTTGATTGTAATTGTCTTAATGGTGGGGTGTTCCCCATCTGAATTTATGGCAACTTCTACACAACCTGTGAACATTGAACCTGAAGAAACACCTATTCAAACAACAACTGATGATCCACCATCTGTAGAAATGACTACAACTGAAGTAGGTATCGAACAAGCCACACAGAATGAGACTTCCACTCCTGACCCATTCTTAATTGTTGATTCACAATTAAAACGACTGAAACCAGGCATGTATCTGGTTTATTATGATCTTGAAACGAACGACCTGGTGGCATTATCTTTCCAGCTTTCTCAAACGATTATTGCCCGTAGTAACCAGGTCCATTCACATTCTAATAATACTATCCATGCCCAGGTGGCGGATGAATTAGTCAATCTTATGAATACTTCTAAAACTAAGCTGCCTGCGATGGACGGGAAGGAGTGCGTAGTTTCCTCAATTTCCAATTCAGGTGAAATGATTGTGATGAGTTGTAATGAGGGTGACGTTTATGTCTTTAACGGGGGAGAAAATTGGACGAGGTTATTTAACAAAAATTATTCAATAGAAAAGCCAATTCTCTCCCCTGATGAAGAACAACTGGCATTTTGTCTAGCTGAACCGACTGAGGATTATTCGATCGGTCTGTACCGCATCAATCTGGAGGAGTGCCTTCAAAATGAAGGTTGCGCATTTAATTTGATCACCCCGGATTGTGAAGGGGCAGACTTTGCCTGGTCTCCGGACGCTAATAAACTGGTGGTTGTCAACGGGCAGGAGGTATTCACTGAATATGAGTTTATTTTAGGAACCAGGAGTGAATTATCGAGTTTACCCCCCGAAGAAAAACTATCCAGGATCCTGTGGTCGCCGGATGGTCGATGGATCACCTTTTCCACACAAAAGAGTGATCAAGATGACCAGATATCCTCCATTTATTTGATGAATGTCCAGGTGAAAGAACCTCGACTGTTTTTTAAATTGGATCACCCGGTTGAATTGGTTGGTTGGCTCAATGTGACAACTCCTTTTCAGCCTGGGAACTATTATGTTGTGTTACCTTCCGAAAAGCAATACTGGTTAAAGAGTGCCGCGGATGAGGAGTCGTTTAATTTGAAATTATTCGTTACGGGGGAAAGAGTGAGGGTACTGGAGAAATCTGAAATTATGGGCACAGATCAATGGTGGCAGGTCCGGGTGGGAGATCACACTGGTTGGGTGAAGGAGAATTCAATTCATTTTCAGGATGATTGGATGTATGGGCTGCAATCACCAGTCTTTGAGAATGGTCGCAGGTTGATTGTGAGATTATCCGGTAATGATCTACGACTACGGGAAATGCCATCACTAAATGGCGCTGTAAAACGTTATTTACAACCAGGAATGCGGCTAATGATCGTGGATGGACCGGCAGTAGTCGATCAATTCAACTGGTGGCTGGTAGAAATTGAGGGTTCCAAAATCTATGGTTGGGTGGTTGAAGAAGCTCTTTGGTATGCGACGGAATAAAACCTGCGGAAATTCTTATTCCTCGTGAGTCACTAGTCGTAAATGAATTCCATTGGGGTCCACTAACTCGATCTGAGAATCGACTTTGACCACGTCCACACCGGCAGTGGAGAGTGTTTCAGCAAGCTCATCAATTTCGGATTGGGTTGGGACCAAAATTTCATAATAACGTAATCCAGCTGTATCTTTTTCCAGGGGAGGTGCTCCGGCACTCTGCCAGGTGTTTCCTCCAATATGATGATGGTACTCCCCACTGGCAAAGAAGATAGCCTGCTCACCATATTCCTGTGTGACTTCAAAACCTAATTGCGTGTAAAACTGAGCAGTATTGTCTAATTCCGCAACTCGCAGGTGAATATGACCATTCCTTGTTCCAGCTGGCAGCCCTTCCATTTTCTTGGGTTTGCCTTGTAAGGACATCATGAGATCATCGATATCCAATTCGTCGGTAACCATTTCCAATTGCCCTTCATCATCAATCGGCCATTCCTCGTATTCACGATCACAATACAATTCGATGCCCATGTCTTCTGGTCCAGTCAAATACAGGGCTTCGGAGACACCATGGTCAGCGACTCCATCTAGATTTACCTGATTGTTCACCAGATGATAAATCAGCCGGGCTAGTTCCTCCCGGTTGGGTAAGAGAATGGCAATATGATAAAGACCGGTGGTTCTTTTTCTGGGGAGGGGGTTGTTGACTTTATGCAAGACAAGAAGCGGTTGTTGGTCGATTGTCCCAAGCGTTATTGATTGGGAATCTTTCTGAGTTGCCTTCATCCCCAGCCCTTCTTCAAAAAAGTAAGCTGCCCGCTCCAAATTTGTCACATTGTAGTGTACTACACCAATTTTTAATTGATTATTACTTGTCATATTCATCCATTTCTCTTCGATAATCTCTGCAAGGTAAGATATCACGTGCCTGCCTGAAAGTCAAATTTTTAGATAAAGTGTGCCTTCCTTCCTTCTCGCTCCCATCATTCTTTGGTAAGATCAAATCATGGCTGAGAAAAACACCGATTCCCTGTTAACCCAAACCCTGGAAGGGGTTCTGGAGCGAATCACGTACCAGAATGACGGAAATGGTTATACGATTGCAAAAATTCTCCCGAAAGGTAAAATTCAGCCGGTTACCGTCGTGGGGGCATTAGCAGGTGTCCAGGTGGGAGAATCGCTGGTGATGAACGGTACCTGGATTAATCACCACCAATATGGGAGGCAATTTGAGGTGAAATCCTATCAGGTGCGTTACCCCGCAACCCTGGAAGGAATTAGGAAGTATCTGGGAAGTGGTCTGATCAAAGGGGTGGGGCCGGTAACCGCCCGAAAAATCGTTGATCATTTTGGAATAAATACATTGGATGTGTTGGATAACACCCCAGAAAAAATTATGGATGTACCGGGAATTGGACCCTCCAAAGCAGACTTGATTGGGAATGCCTGGGTAGAACAACAGAAGATTAAAGAAGTCATGTTGTTTTTGCAAAGTCATGGGGTCAGTGCCAGCCTGGCAGTCAAAATTTACAAACAATATGCAGAGAAATCGATCCGGATCGTACGGGAAACGCCTTATCAATTGGCGCGCGACATCTTTGGGATTGGATTTAAAACAGCCGATCAGATTGCCCGTAATCTGGGTTTGGCAATGGATTCGCCTGATCGTATTCAAACTGGTTTGTTGTATGCCCTGGGAAACCTGAGCAATGATGGCCATTGTTTCGCCTCGGAGGATCAATTATTGAATGAAGTAATTCCTTTATTGGAGCTTCCCCGAGAGGTTTGCGCTGCACAAATAGAAAACCTCCTTAAACAGGAAGCCCTGATTTTGGATCAGGAAGTGCTTTACCTGCCCCCTTTCTTTCAAGCTGAAAGTGGGGTAGCCAATAAACTTCTGAAAATGATGCAATCCTCACAAGACCGTCTCGGGGTGTTCAAACAAATCAACTGGCCATTGGCATTTGAGGTTTTAGATCGGACGAGTAAGATACAACTTACTGATCAACAGAAGTTAGCTATCCAGACTGCCCTGACCCAAAAAGTGAGCGTACTGACAGGTGGTCCGGGAACAGGTAAAAGCACCATCACCGGTTCCATTATTCAGATATTAAAGGAAAAACATGCAACGGTTCTGCTTGCGGCACCAACGGGCAGAGCTGCCAAACGGTTGAGTGAGACCACAGGGCTGGAAGCGAAAACAATCCATCGCCTGTTGGAATTTAATCCATCTGAAGGGGTAAGTTTTGTGCGCGATCGTCAAAACCCACTTGACGCGGATTTAATCATCATTGATGAGACTTCGATGGTGGATATTCTATTGATGAATCACTTGCTGAATGCTATAGAAGCGGGATCGCACATTTTATTTGTAGGGGATATGGATCAGCTACCATCGGTTGGCGCAGGCAATGTTTTGCGTGATTTAATTGAAAGTATGGTTATCCCGGTCATTCGGTTGGATACAATATTCAGGCAAGCCGAAGATAGTTTTATTATCGTCAATGCTCATCATATCAATAATGGGGAGATGCCATTATTTCCAAAAGAAGCTGCCGATTTCTTTTTATTTCCGGAATCTGATGCCCTGAAAGCTGCGGATTGGGTGATTGACCTGGTGGGTGAGCGTATTCAGAATAAGTTTGGTTTTGATCCCATCAAGGATATTCAGGTCTTAACCCCCATGCATCGAGGTGCCTGCGGAGTTACTGAATTGAATGAACGCTTGCAAGCCACGCTAAATCCTCCTGATCCAAGAAAAGCGGAGGTTAAGCATGGTTCCCGCGTCTTTCGGACAGGTGATCGAGTCATGCAAATTCGAAATGATTATGATCGCAAAGTCTTCAATGGCGATCTTGGCATCGTCGAAACAATTGATACCGAAAACCATGTTGTCATGGTTAATTTTGATGGGAGATTGGTGTCCTGTGAGACAACCCAATTAGAAGAACTGGTGCATGCCTATGCTATCAGTATTCACAAATCTCAGGGGTCAGAATTTCCGGTGGTGGTGATCCCCCTGTTGATGCAACATTATATGATGTTGCAACGCAACCTTCTATATACAGCAGTTACCCGTGCCCGAAAATTGGTGGTGATGGTGGGAGATCGAAAAGCAATTGGCATGGCGATTCGCAACAATAAAATTGTCTCACGAAATACATTACTAAAAGAAAGATTGCAAAAAGAACCAGAGAAAAAGCAGGATGTGTTTTGGAATGTTGAATAAATTTTTTTGGGGTGATTGACGGTTCAGAGTATTAGTCATACAATTTTGACTACTTTGATCGTAATTTGATTAATTGTAATCAAGTTTGCGTTTGTCAGAGAAAAGATCAATTTAGGACAGGGAATTAATTCTTACTGACCTGGAAGAAACAATCATTGGAGGACAACATTGCACAATCGTCGTAATTTAGCTATTTTATTCTTCACTCTGGTTGTGGTGATGATGGGCTTTGGCATGATCATCCCGATTTT
>CAYSFA010000074.1:0-14181 GCA_964430025.1 uncultured Anaerolineaceae bacterium
AAAGGCAATCGCAGTATTTTGGGCATAGATTTCAGCCGCTTGTTCCTGTAAATCGGTTGTAGTTTTAGGCCTGAATAGAATTACATAAGCAATGATTGCAAGGATCGAAAAAACAACCACTGCTCCTAAAATCCCAATTCCAATGATAAATGGTTTATTACTGGAACCATTATTTGATGGTGGATCAAGAGGAACTTCCTCTTCAAATAATTCATTGTCGCTAAGATTATTAGGTTCCATATTCTTCTCCTTCTATGGTTATTACTTTACTCCAGGATATCCAAATTCGCAAGTGGAACTGAAATTAAATCTTCACCATTTAGTTCTACTATTCCACAATTCGTTTTAATCCCACTTGGTAATTTTGATTTGGTTTCATTGATCTGTTTAATGATAGCAGCCTTCCCTTGGTAAGCACCTGAATTTATCCTAACAACACTATTTTTCTTAAGTATTGGGTTGTCTGACGAGGGATTCGCTTCTACAGCCAGCTGGATTACAACTTCCGGTTTTTCTGCATTACTGCGGTTATAAATTGTGTTTAGAGAAGCAATGTTTCCTTCATTAGATTTGATCAATTCATAAGCTCTTTCGTTCATAGGGATTGTGCCAAAGCCTTCAAGCAACAAAATCGGAAAATTGCATTGCAAAGCTTTTGATATGAGAGAAGCACTCATACTGGATAAAATTAAACCTCTTAAGTTCAATTCTCCTACTGCTTCAAGAACCTCTGGTTGTTTACAATAACCACCGACAAGAATTGAACCACGATAAGTAACATCAATTTTTATGGGTGTCAATTCTTCATGCATGTCATTCATTTTGAAAAGGAGAGGCCCGGTTGCTGTTTTTTGGTTCCCCCAGACTCCTTGAAGGAGTGCCCCATTAGTTTCTAAGACTACCCCATGATAAGGGTGGATTTCTGTGACAATGGAATTTATTCCTGCCAAAATGGATTTAGGAGATTGGGAAACTCTTAAAATGATTTGAGTGCCAATGATATTTACCACTTCACAATCTGTCTCAGAGTTTATATTTCTTGAAAAGAGCCCACCACTTTTTGCGATTGGATCTCCTTTATGCAATTTATCTCCAACTTTCACCTTGATTGATTTCTTTGCTTCTTCTAAATTCTCGTAACCTAGCTCTTTCTTCACATTAACTATCAGAAATTTATCATCAGATAAATATTGCGCAACTGGATCAAGTGCATCTACCTTTTGACCAACTTTAACCAAAATCTCTCCCTTACCAGGAAAAATTCTGGATCGTTGAATTTTCGTGAGGCCTAGTGTGTGATAAATCTGAGTTTCCATAGTTTCATTTTAGGTGCAATAATTATGCCAAAATTATAAACTAATATCTTTTTGCCATCTGTTGAGAATATCAATTCTTTCAGAAGAATTTTTTGGTAAACCAATGGGACGTAGACGAGTATCGAAAATTATGCCTAAATTTCCACCTTGGACTGATAGTCCTTTCTCAAATGGTTTCAATAAATTCTTGTATTCAAAATTTCCAATTGGATGAATAAATAATTTAACAAATTTGCCAGAAGTGACTGGCAAAGGTTTTAGTGTCCCGTTTGGAATCAATTCTTCTAATTTTGATCCATCTTCATATTCAAGTATTACGTTCATTATCGGGTTATTATCTTTGTTTTTCCCTGGAAACGAAAAAACTTTAGCGAGAAGGGATATTGCATTTCCATCCAAAATTTGAATAGGAAGAATCGAATTATTGATAGCAACACTCCCCAGAACTGGTAACAGACCATGTTGATCCAAGTAAAAATTTGTGATTCCATAGGGTTCCACAACATTGAGCAGGAACAGCAATAAATTTTTATTCGAAAGGTACAAATTCAAAAATTCACCGTTTACAAAAATTTGCTGATTGAAATTATTTCTGGCTTTGGAAATGGATTTGAATTTTAATAATGATTCTTTCAAGATGTATTTGTACAGACTGATTTCAATCGCTAGATCTTCTTTGCTTTCTGGAATTGAATATGGGTGAATTAATTTATTTGCGACGTAATTTTTAAGACATTCATGATCAATTTCGAAATTTATCCAATTTTCGATCTCTGAAAAATTGATTTTTTCTATAAAATCGTCTACTCCCTTCTGGGGTAAACTTTTTTGTTTATAAATTCTGGCTTGATTATGCATGTTCCCGGCGATGATGATCATTTCTTTATTGATGTCCATCCATAGAGAATTTTCAGTTTTTTGTGGGTTCAATTTGCTTAAGAATTTCACCATCGTACCTATCCCCTGACTGTAGGTGATAGGTTGTGTTTGTGCTTGGGACAGTAAAAATTCGAGTCCTGGGATTTTCTTCACAAGAATTTGGCTATTAATGTTGTTAATAGTTTCGAGAGCAGGTGACAAATTTTCTAATTCTAGACCAGGCCTGATATTCTCAGTTACATGAACTTTTATTTTTTGTTCGACTGATAATTCTTGTAATTTTTCAGTGAATTGTGAATTACCAGCAAAGATAATCGTTGGTAATTCTGAGTGAGGGAGATGCTTAATGCAAAAAAGTATAATTTCAAAGAGCCTAAAAACTGATTTTCTTGCACCATTTTGAATCCCCCCTGAAAGGAAAATAAGATCAGGACGAATATTGTTGATTTGAGTAAATATTTCTTGCAATGATCTTGAATCATTTAGGCTAATCGAATCCATGGCTGATAAATGGGTCATTTGCATGAGATTGCGGTTGCTTTCAATGGAAACATTCTCAAGCAATCCAACCGGTATCACAGTTACTTGATCAAGAAATCCATAGGAAATTGAAACCAAATCAACACCATTCCCATCATCTTGACTGGGAATAATTAAATTCATTGCATCGTCTGCAATAAACCTTCCGGTGATGGATTGGATCTCATCAATCGCTTTGACAATTCCTTCCCGTAAATCAAAATAGGGGGAAAGGTGTGTAGATCCCGCTTCACTGGTTGCTAAGAGCGTATATTTTCCATCAACAATATCAAACAAAAATAATTTTGTACTGTGTTCGTCAATTTTTATACCTAATACGGAAGCGGCCTTATAAATTTCACTCATGGTTTATCCGATTATCAAGTTGTAAATGAAATTAATTATGAAATTCACACGTTCGATCAATGCAATCGTTGAGGATATGATCACTCCTGCAAACACAGCCCCAAGTGTTGTCCCGATAAAAAACTTACCTAAATATTTCAGGATTGACTCTAATAATGTTTTCTCCTTAAAAATGTTTGAGTTGATTGATTTTGTTTGACGGAAGTAAAGTAAGGTTGAAATAACACCAATTATCATGTAAATACCAAATAAAATATTTGGTTTGTTTGCTGAAGAGATTGAGAAATTGTCTGTAACCATATTCACAATTGGAAATAAGGTGCCTAAAAATGCACTCGTTAAAATGATCACTGCACCACTTCCGAGCATAATTGCCAAAGGAATATTCCCCAAAAAACTTCCCTTATTGAACAACTTAAATATAAGCATAAGAGATAACAAAATAGGCATAATAATAAACAACTGCTGATTGAGGTCTCCTGATAAAAGAGGTGAAATGAGTTTGGGGATAATCACTGAGTTAATCAATAGAATGAAAATATAGGCTGAGGTCACCCCAATAAAAAAGTAAATAGCGATTCGAAACAGGATGTTATCCCCTAAGATAAAACTAAATACCATGATCGTTAGTAAAAAGCTAAAAAACATCCAAAAAAAGGTATTTTCCATTATTGTTTCTTCTCGTTTTTCATCAATTTTTTCATGTTAGTGAAAATTGCCGTAAGGCTACCGATCAGAAGGAAGATTATTATTAGTAATACTGAGATTTGATTGAGAAAAGCAAACCGTTCTAGTTCGTTTGATTTGGAGTCAAGTAAGTTGGTAAAGGCAAGATTACCAGGAATTCCTCCAATCATGCCGTCAATTTGATGCGAGTCAACATACGGTTGTAATAATGGAATCGCCTGAGTTGTTGATATCACCACGAATCCAATATCAGGAGCAAAAATTTTGATTTGCTCAATCCATACCCTTGATTTTTCTGCATTGTCAGTCATCAGAATGATCAGGTCGAAATCTGTAATTGAGTCCACATTGGAAAGATATGATGAAGTCCAAATGGCATTTCCTTCATAATCTGTAAGAATTGTTCCACGAGGGTCGGCGAGAAATGACTGAATACCTAAATGGTTTGCTGGAAGATACCCCAGGTTGATGACATTCTCAGCGAAATTGTAAGTGGCAATTGACTGTGTTGCATTTTCCAAAATTGCAGTAGATACGATAATCCCGTTTGGGTTTGTTGCCAGAGATGATATTCTGTGATTATTGGCAAAAAGATTTTCAATCACACTTTTTGAGATAAGGTTCATTTCAGGATACGCACTTGCATCCATTTCGGAGATTAATAAAATATCTTCAGGAGTTTGATTTTGATTTAGATAGCCTGTTATCAAATTATGAAAACGAACAGTTTCTGCAGGAATCTCAACTGGAAAACTAAAAATATTCTTATTAAAAAATATTGAAAAAACAATCAGAATCAAAAAAAGTACCGGAACAACAATGGATAAGAATTGTTTTTCATCAGTTTTGTTTTGACTAGTAATCGATTGTAGATTAATTGGAGAAATTATCTCTTCAAGTAAGGCGGCATGCATCTTTTGTTTTTCAGTAATTTCAATATTTAGGTCAGCAGTTTTGGAACTTGCATACAAATTTGAGATGTTTTCGGTAGATAATACACCTGTCAGACCAGCCAGTGGCCCAGCTTGTTCAACCCTTTTTGATGGTTTAATTCTTGATACATCTGGCGTTACAACTTCAATTGGACGGATTGCTTTTAACCATTCCGGAAGATTTGCCTGAGAAATAGCATTCGTGTCGTTTGGTTCAATGGGTGAACTTAATTGAGGTTTGTCTACTTCTGCTTCTGTTGAATATTTTTCATTATCTATATCCAGTTCATCCAATCTAACTTTTTCCAACCAATCAGGTATGCCATCAAAACTGAACGGAACACTATCCAGACCACTGTCTGAGGAAGATGTGGACAGATTGTTCTCTATTCTTTGATTTTCAATATCCGACTTATCTTCATCTGGTTGCGGAGTATCTTGGAAAAATTGAGTATCATCATCATCGAAAAGAAATGGATTTTCTGATGGAAGATCATCTTTTTCAAGAATAAATGCAGGAGAGGGTAGGTCAGACTGAATTAGATCATCTTCAATTCCATGTTCGTAATCCATTGATGATTGCGATTCAGAGGTGGTGGCAGTATCATTTATGTCCAAATTTAATTTGTTGAATAATAATTCTGAATCAAGATACTCATCATTTTCTACATCGTTTTTTGCTTGATCTAAATCTTCGTCTATGGGAAGCTTGTTTTTCGATGACTTTATTTCCTTCAACCATTCAGGTATAGAATTATCAATTTCATTATTTTCTTCAAGATTCATTCTTGAAGATTTTTCATTACTCTTTAACCACTCGGGAATATCATTGGTTGCCTCAGTCTGTTGATTTTCTATCGATAGTGTTTCTTCAGCCGTAGGTATTTGTTCAGGTTCGGGTTGATCTACAGCAAAATCCTTATTCAACCACTCAGGCAAGTCGTCTGCCGGACTAATATCTTCTCCTAAAACATTGTCCGATAATAAAGGAAATTCATTTTGCCAATTTTCCTTAATATCCTCGATAGATAATAAAGGTTGATCTTCTGCAAGTTCTTTATTACCATCCATGGAGTCGGACGAATTTATTGAAGAATTTTCTTCCTCAGGTTTTTCTACAGGATCAGAAAAATCCCGAAAGCTTTGCAACCATTCATAATCCTGATCATTTTTTCCTTTGTGTTCCTGGTTGGCGATTGGTTTCTTGCTTTTGTTTTTATCCTTATAATCATTGGTCTTGAGTTTACCCTCATCGAAATCCTCAACTTTATCTGGCACATCAAGTTCTTGAATTCTTTTTAACCAATCTGGTAATGTATCAGACCCACTTTTGGAGTTTAAATCTGGTGAGTCCTCCTTATCCATGGTTGAGTCCAATTCACGCAATTCTCCGGTTTTTCTCAAGGAATCCAACCAATTATCAGATTTCGTGTCACCAGTCTTTAATGCAAAACCACAGCTCTCACATGTCAGCGATTTGAGAGAGTTTTTGTGATGGCATTTTGGGCAAAAAATCGACTCTTCCATGATTACCTATCAAAAGGGTGAATAAACCCCAATAATGCTCTTAGACTTGTGATTATTGCCCCTAAGGCGATGCCAATCAGTATCCCAGCACTTCCTGCAGCTGGTAGTGATCGAATCGCGGATAGGATGGTTTTCAAAAAAGTTGAACTTTCTCCTGCTGATAAAATGCCGCTGAAAATCAGCAGGAAAACCACTGTTGAAAAGCCAAATACAATTGCCAAAAAATCCTGTTTTTTTCGATAAAAACTAAAACAGGCATAAGCCAAAGTTAATGAAAGTAATCCAAGTAAACTTGCTTCAACCGAAAGTAGAACAGTTTTGGTTAATGCTTGATAAAAATTATGGGTTATCTGGCCCATCAATCCGGTGACAAGCACGAGTAAAAACCCAATGATAAAAAATATACTGGCAAATTCTGGTGCGGATTTATTAAAAAGATTCTTCCAATGAGTTGAGACAAGCCCGAGAATCGCGATAATCATACTCATCGAACTGATAATGATTGTCCAATTCAGCAGACCTTGTCTAAAATAATTAAGTATGGTCTCTGGAAATAGAAGACCCAGAAGGACGATCATTCCTGATGATACAGCAATAAAAATAAATATCGATCTCTTCATAAAATGCCCAACAATTTAAGAAAAACAATAAGAATAATGACAATACTGATGATCCATCGAAAAACATCCTGAATAATTACCAATATGAAATTTGATGGTTTATTTGTGAATTGACCTGGAATTGAAAAAATCTGATCTCCTAATATTGTCTCATCTGAATTTACAAAACCGACGGACTGACCAGCCAGGTCATCTGTTGCAGTGAATGTAAAATTATGCTTTTTCTTGTTTTCATATAAAGCAAGGCCGATTTCAGGACCAAAATTACCAATAAACAATTGAGAGGACAAATTTTGGTTTGAAGCGGGAGGAATTATCCCTGCAATAAAACTCATGTTTGTCGGACCTGCTAAATACTCTTGTGGTTGTGATATTTGACCAAATTTTGATTTATTGAAATCCGAATGCGCGACTACAGTTTGAGATAATAAAGATATGTCCCCACTGCCGGATGTAATAACTGGAGATGTATCGCTTAAGCCACTTTGGGAAATGATATTCTTACTGGCTTCAAACCCGATCAAGGAAGCTGAACCATGAAAATTACTCAGATCCGATTTACCAATGGAAAGGTGAACTCCTTTGCCATTTTCGACAGAATATTCGATCGACTTTTTAAGGTTGGTAACTGATGACTTTTTTTTGAATTCAAAAAAATTTTTCATTGAAGTGAGACCAACAATTAGTCCAACTAGTAACAATGAGAAAATTAATATTATTAACAGGAGTGAAGTGTTATCCATTGTTCTTTTTGTCTTTCAGGAATTTAACCAGGTCTTTTGAAGTTTGATCATCTTCCAATATTTTTGCGAAATCTTCTACGGTTGATTTGGTTGTGAATGGTTTGGTTAAGAAAAGAGTTTGAGCTAAGATTATCCGGAATGGACTTGCAGCATCTAATAAAAAACAAACTACTCCTAATAATTGCTTTTGTTGCAAGTATTGGGCCCATTTTTCCCAATCAGTTTGATCTTGCTGCATCAATTAAGTATAGCAAAAATCAAAGAAAAAAGACCAAATTTACAGCCCCCAAAGACATATTCCTCCACCATTCATAAAAAACTGATTGATTTGATTTTTCATGTGGTCATTACTTTCCCAAAATGTACTAATCTGGGAGGTATGTGCTGCAACTGATTCATGCCATTTGAGAATATTTTCTGAGGATAACTCATATTTATTAGCAATTAAATTGGGAAAGTTGGAATTAAATGCTTGTGATTTTTGTATGTATGGAAAATCTTCATAAAATTTGGTGTTCTTGAATTTAATATTTAGAATACTTTTTAGAAGGATGCGGTGATCAATATGATCTCCAATTGCCATTGGAGAAATGAGAATGTCTTCAACACCAATTAATGAGAGTATTAAATTCTGAATTTCTTCCACCAGGTGATTTTGTGTGTGGGGGATAGTTTGATAGAGATCTTCTTCCTTCTCTACAATTGGATTGCCTTGGTCATCCACGCGATAAATGCAGTCAAGATAATTAAAATGCTTGTACCTGGCACCTAGTATCGAGCAGGATAGAATATCTTCGTCCTGGCGAGCAAGGGGAGCATTGAAAGGCAAATTCCAACGGTCATGAAGTGATTGAGCAAAGGGGGTAAGAATATTTGACTTAGGAATTCCAGCAAACAATGTCCATATTTCTACTTCATTATTTGTCTGATATAAGTTATTAACAATCCCGCCACAAGATAAAGACACATCGTCAAGGTGGGGAGAAAGGAAGATATAACGCATCAAATTACCCTCATTTTTTCCATGATAGAATTATTTTAATTCGAGTGAAACAAATAGTATAGATCAAGGAGAAAAAATGGGTTTTATTGAAAACTTATTTGGAATAATACCTTGCCCACCAGATAAAAAAGAGGAAGTGAAAAGACTAATCGACGAATTGTTGCGCATAGGCAAGCAGGATGATTTTTTGTCCGAGCGACCCAAACCTGGTTTTAACGCCAAGTTCAGGCACAATCGAGCAATAGAAATAGGAAAGAGGTTGTTTCAAATCGGTGGTGACAAACTTATGGAATTTACCTTACACAAAGTAAGAAAGTCTTTAGGAAAGGATTTATATTCTCATCTCGAATTTGCCTGGGATGAAATTGGCCAGTGGGTGATTTAAAATAAAAAATCAGTTGCAAAACTGATTTTTGCTTAATATTAGTGGGCCCGGAAGGATTCGAACCTTCGACCAAGCGGTTATGAGCCGCGCGCTCTGCCGCTGAGCTACGGGCCCCCTCAAGCTTCAAAATTATATCACAAAGATAATTGCACGTGAATAAAACACAAAAAAATCCCCTACAAAAGCAGAGGATTTTTTTTATCTTTGGCGCAGCGTTCACCAAAGAACAGGAGGTCATTATTTTGCGGTAATTTCTTTACCAGATTTGATCACGTGTAAGGGGGCTTCGTGGTTCCAGATTGATTCCCACACTGATTCGGCATTCAAAACAACCAGGTCAGCATTTCCACCTTCACTTAATCGATGGTTTTCTTCGCCTAAAGCTTGGGCTGCGTTGGTTGTGATCAGGTCATAAAGAATTTCCATTTCGGAACGGCTGTTCATCCACATGAGATGTGCTGCCAGGAACGCAACTTCCAACATGTTATTGCGACCAAATGGATAGTATGCATCAGCGATATCATCTTGTCCTAACGCTATTCTTACACCGGATTTGTACATATCTTTTACGCGCGCGTATAATGGACCGGTTTGTGGATCTGAAACAACGCCGATCTTTGCTCGTTTCAACAGGTATTCTATTTTACGATAATATGGTTCCGGGTAGAGAGCCATAGCGCGACAATGTTGTGCTGTGACACGTCCTTCCCATCCGTTTTTAATGGTGGTTACAGCTAACATCTCAAGGGATTTAAGGGTTGGATCGCCTGCATCATCAATCAACATAGAGACTGGTTTGTCATATTTCTTGGCAATTGCAAACATTCGGTCAATATGTTCCTGGGCATCCGCATCCGTGTACTCGATCCACGGAATTCCACCGACTACATCAGCACCCAACTTAATTGCTTCTTCAATGTATTCTTCTGCACCAGGGTCTCTTACGACACCATCTTGCGGGAATGCGACAACTTCAACTTTTACTCGATCTTTGTACTCTTCTCGTGCTTTCAGGAGAGCTTTAACACCTTCTAATTTTGCTTTTGTATCAGTATCAGCAAAAGCGCGAATTTGGGTATTACCAAATTTCACGGCAAGGTTGAGTGCTTTACGAACATTTTCTATAATCCAGCTCTCATCATACTTATTTTTGACATCTGCAGCCAATTCAATGGCGGTCATTGCACCACCCATAGAGCCGTCAGTATAAGCTGACATTGCGGCTTCATCCATCATTTTGAGGGTGTAAACTTTGCAAAGGTGAAGATGACCATTGACAAATGATTCAGTTACTAATTTTCCATCTGCGTCAATCACGTTTGCTGCTTCGCCTAAATCTTCTGAAGCAATCTTTGCAATTTTTCCATCTTTTACCGCAACATTACTTAACTTCTCTGGTGAAAATCTAGTTTTGGCATTCTTAATGATTAAATCGTAACTCATTTTTATTCCTCCTGGTATTTAATTCTTGTTTCGGTCCTGAACTAATTTTTGAGCCATCAAAGCCCCATCTTTAATGGGTTCATAACCGGTGCAACGACATAAGTGTTTATTCAATGCATTTGAGATTTCTAATTCGGATGCTTCAGGTTTATTCTCTAATAAGCCATACAATTCCATAACGATGCCTGGAGTACAAAAACCACACTGGATTGCCCCGGATTCGGAAATGGATTTCTGGATTGGATGTAATTCTTTACCTTTGGCGAGTCCTTCTACTGTAAGGATATCCGCATTTGCAACTTTGCTTACCGGAGTATTGCAGCTCTTAATTGATTTGCCATTGACAACTACAGTGCAAGTTCCACAGGTGGCATTATCACAGCCTCTTTTTGTGCCTGTTAGATTCAAAACCTCTCGAATTACATCAACTAACATCATTTCAGGATCAACTTCAACAGTACGAAGTTGACCGTTTATTGTGAAACTAATTTTTTCAACCATTATGCATTCTCCTTTTGTTGCTTCTCGGCGATTGCTTTCTTGATTATTTCGGGAGTCACCGGAATTTCGAAGTAATCTACCCCAATTGCATCAAAAACAGCATTGAGAATAGCCGGTGCAGCACCGATCACTGAATGTTCACCGATACCTCTAGCGCCAAATGGGCCAATTGGTCCTGGATTCTCAATAAATTCGATGGTCTGATTTGGTGCTTCTTTATAGGTAGGAAGGTGATATTTGAAGAAGTGTGGATTGAGAATTTTTCCTTGCTCATCAAACTCAACCTTTTCATACAAGGTTGCTCCAATTGCCATCATCACTCCACCTAGAACTGAACCTCGGATTTGTAATGGATTGATTACTTGACCTACGTCGAAAGTTGAGGCGAAATGATCTACCAATATTTTTCCGGATTTCTTTTCAATACGAATTTCAGCAGCTTGTGCCCCGAATGTGTATTCAACACCCAAACTTCCCTGGCCATTCTGATCAGGATTAGCATATCGAGGAAGACGAGCATCTGAAACTGATTGTGCGACTTCCCCAATTGTGATGCCATCACTGGTGATGTACCCTCTACAGATTTCTGTTACCGCAACCCGAATAGAAGGATCATTTCTCAGATAGACAAATTCACCATCGTATTCCAAATAATCTTCATCAGTTTTTAATACCTGTGCAGCGGTTTTCTTGAGAATTTTGATTAATTTATCTGCTGCTCGTAAAATGGCACGTCCACCCTGTGTAGTAAACATTGAACCTATAGTTTGCCATTCATATGGGCAATATTGGGTATCAATGTCGTTATACACTCGGATTCGTTCAGGAGCTATTTTTAATGCTTCTCCAGCAACTTGCTGCACTACTGTGCGTAAACCCTGACCAACCTCGGCACCACCCATATTGATGGATACACTTCCATCAATATTCATTTTCATGTAGCAACCTTTGGTGGAGAAAGAAGCACCTTTAGGAGATTTCATAATGGCCGCAAAACCACGTCCATAAAAATAATTTTCATCTTCCTTAACGAATTCTTTTTCAAAGACGAGTTTTTTTACGTTATCCGAACAAGCTTTTATGTCACCATGTGTTTTCCAGATCATTTCACCCAACGCATTGACTTTACCTTCTTCAAGGTAATTCATTTCACGCAAGGCAAAAGGATCCATCTCCAATTTTCGGGCAAGCATTTCAATCATTCTTTCGGTTGCAAATTGTGCTTCCTGATGTCCATACCCTCGATAAGCCCCAACAGGAGGTGTGTTTGTGTAAACGGTGTATCCTGTCAATTCACAATGGTCAAATTCATAGGGGCCAGTGCAATTGTGGGTGGCAGCCATGGTGACGTTCACTGCTGTGTCAGCATATGCGCCACCTGAATGAAGAACTTGAGTTTGCATAGCAACAAGTTTTCCATTCTTTTTAGCACCAATTTTCATGACCATGCGGATACCATGAGCCAATAAAGAACTGGTGAAGTCTTCTTTTCGAGAGGCGACCCATTTTACAGGATAACCAGGTACAAAACTCGCGATATAAGCTACAGTCTGTTCGACAGTAATATCAGATTTGTATCCAAAACAACCACCAATATCAGGGATGTGAACACGAACATCAGAGATCGGAATACCATATCCATGTGCCAAATCTTGTCGAATGATGAATGGGCAGATCGAAGATGACCAGACATCAATGGTGTCGTCTTCTTTGAACCAGGCAATCGCCCCATGGGGTTCAATTGCTGCGCATGATCCAAAGGGATAGAGGAAATCACCTTCAATTACGACTTCTGCGTCCTCAAATCCAGTTTTCCCATTCCCTTTTTTTAATTGATAAACATTCGCAATGTTTGATCCAGGGACTGGTTTGAGGGTTGGGAGATGCCAATACTCTCCATTTTCTTCATGGATCAAAACGGCATCATCCTTCATTGCATCTCTCGCATCCACATACACGGGTAAGGGTTCGTAAACTACTTTAATCTTTTCTACCGCTTTCTGGGCATCGAAGGGATTTTCAGCAATGACAGCAGCGACAGGTTCGCCGATATAACGAACTCTATCCACAGCCATTGGTACCAGATCTTTGATGTTATCGCCGTAATGTAGCTTACAACCTTTTCCGGTAACTACTTTCACCACTCCTGGCATAGATTCTGCTTCGGAGGTATCAATACTTAGAATTTTTGCGTGAGCAAATTCGGGTCGGAGAATAGCCGCATGTAACATGCCTGGCAGGCGGATATCATCCAAATATTGGGCTTTTCCAGTTACTTTATTGATTGCGTCAGGTCTAATGTATGATTTACCAATATATTTGTATTCCATTCAAAACTCCTTTCCAATAAATTAAATCATTCACGTCTGTAAGGTTTGAGTAATGCTGCAGGGTAGGAAGCGTTTCTACCTGCCAAAACTAAGGCAATAATAGTGACGATGTAAGGTAAAGCTAGGAATGTTTCGTAAGGAATTGGCAATTGAAGCCCCATTGCTTGCAAACGCAATTGTAAAGCGAAAGTACCACCGAAAATCAGTGCTCCACCCATTACTTTTAGAGGTGACCAATTACCAAAAATTACGATTGCGATGGCGACCCATCCTCGACCTGAAACGATGCCATGTGTGAAAGCACCTAATTGTGCCAAAGAAAGAAATGCACCACCCGCTGCCATTAGTCCTCCTCCAATTGCGAGGACACTATATCGAATTAAGTACACATTTACACCTGCAGCATCAACTGCTTCCGGATTCTCACCGACTGCTCGAATGTGTAAACCGAATTTTGTTCGATAAAGAATAAACCATGCAACCGGAACGATTACCAAAAAGGTTATGTAGGTTAACAGATATTGGTCTGAAATCTGACCTAATACTGGAATATCTCCTAAAGGTCGAATAGTTTCAAATGATGGGATTGCTGGAGGTGTTGATCGACCACCATAAACTAAACGGAAACCGAATAGTGATAAACCGGTTAAAAGCAAAGTGATTCCCAAACCTGAAACGTGCTGATTGACGCCTAAGGAAACAGTAAGCAGACCCATCAAAACACCAGCGATCATACCGCTTACGATTGCAACCAATAGACCTATCCATAAGGAACCACTTCTATCAGCAACAAAAAAGCCGATAAACGCACCAAAGAACATAATACCTTCGATACCAAGATTGAGAATACCTGCTCTCTCCGAATATGTTTCTCCAATGGCTGCTAACAGGATGGGTGTGGCAACACGGAATGTTGCGGCGATAAGATTA
>CAYSFA010000075.1:0-14074 GCA_964430025.1 uncultured Anaerolineaceae bacterium
CTTCTAAAGAAGGACTTCTTTTTATTCGCCAAATTTCTAAAGAAAATTTATAATACCAACTATGAATGACAAACAACCAAGTGGAAGACAAATTCGATTAACTACATTATCAAATTGTGCTGGCTGAGCATCTAAATTAAATGCGGAAACGCTGTCGCAAGTTTTGCGACCTTTAGGCTCCATTTTTTCAGCACAAGATTTTCCAGGTTTGTTGGTGGGGATCGATCCCCCAGATGATGCAGCCGTCTGGAAAATTGATGACCAAAAATCAATAGTCGTGACGGTTGATTTCTTTACGCCGGTTGTTGATGATGCTTTTGATTATGGTTCTATTGCAGCAGCGAATAGTTTATCGGATATTTACGCGATGGGAGCAAATCCATTTTTAGCTCTCAACATTGCTGCGTTTCCACCTCAACTACCAGCTGATTTCCTTAGTGAAATCATCCGAGGGGCTGCTGAAAAAGCTAAAGAAGCTAATGTGGTAATTGCTGGAGGTCACACCATTCAGGATAAAGAACCAAAATTTGGTTTAGTTGCAATCGGAATGGCCGACTCGGCAAACCTTATGAAAAAATCTTCTGTAAAACCAAACGATGTCTTGATCCTTACTAAACCTTTAGGCATGGGTGTTACCACTACTGCTAATAAAGCCGAAAAAGCAAAAGTAGAAGATATTCAAGAAGCAATTTCCTGGATGAGGATGTTGAACAATAAAGCTAGTAAAATTGGACTCAAGGTAGGAATCAAAGCCGCGACAGACATCACTGGATTTTCTCTATTAGGTCATGCGTATGAAATGGCGAATTTATCTAAGGTCGCGATAGTTTTAGAGTCTGAAAAAATTCCATTTATTAATGGTGCCCGGTTTTATGGTGAAAAATGGTATTTTGCCGGAGGAGCAACCGACAATAAATTATTTTATGAGCAGTTCATTGATTTTTCTCCTGAAATAGATGAAGTAACAAGAATGTTATTATTTGATCCCCAAACTTCTGGGGGCCTACTAATGGCATGCCCACCTTCAAAATTAGACGAATTTGAAAATTTGGCTTCTGAAGACAAGCTTCCTTATTGGATAATTGGAAAAGCCATAAATGGAAATGGCATATTTGTTAAATAATTAATTGCAGAACAATAAAAAATAATAATTTAAGGCTAAAAAAATGGATTTCAATTTTTCATCAAGAAGATCTGAGGTTTTTTCCACTGGAGGAATGGTTTCAAGTTCCCAGCCATTAGCTACTTCAGCAGGTGTAGAAACTCTTCGCAAAGGCGGAAATGCAGCCTCCGCCGCGATCTCGGTCGCGGCTGCACTCAATGTAACTGAACCCACCTCAACTGGTATTGGTGGTGATGTTTTTGTTTTGTATTTTGATAATGCATCACAAAAAGTTTTTTCATTAAATGGATCAGGAAGAGCTCCAGCTAATTTATCGCTTGAAAAACTTGAAACAGAAGGTATAAAAGAATTACCCCCCTTTCATCCTTATACGATTACAGTGCCAGGTGCCTGTGATGCCTGGTTTACATTAAATGATCGATTTGGTAATCTAGCGATGCATGAGGTTTTATCTCCGGCTATAAACCTGGCGTCCAAAGGTTTTCCAGTTGCTCCAATTACTTCATACTTTTGGCAATCTGCAGCGAAACGACAGCTAAAATCTGCTCAAAATGGACATCAATTACTCATCAATGGGTATGGTCCCGAACCAGGCCAAATCTTCAGGAATCCTGGTTTGGCTAAGACTTTTTCTCTCATCGCTACTAGTGGTAAAGAAGTTTTCTACCAAGGTGAAATCGGCGAAGCAATTGCCAAAGTTATTCATGAGGTAGGTGGATGCCTAGATCTTGATGACCTCAAAGCACATCACAGTGATTGGGTTGATCCCATATCAGTAGATTTTAATGATGTAAAAATTTGGGAATGCCCGCCCAACGGTCAAGGGTTGGCAGCGCTTATCGCATTAAATTTATTCAGTGCAGGCAAAGAAAAATTTGATTTGACCAAAAACACACAAAAACTACACAACATGATTGAATCAATGAAATTGGCCTTTTCAGATGCCTGGGCATTTATCAGTGATCCTGAATTCTTTAAAACCCCTATTGAGTGGCTGCTGTCTGACAACTATGCGAAAGAAAGATCAAAATTAATTGATCCAAATAAAGCTAATCAATCCATCCAACACGGTACTCCCCCAGCCACTTCCGACACGGTATATTTTTGTGTGGTGGACAAAGAAGGAAATGCTTGTTCCTTTATCAACAGCAACTATATGGGTTTTGGTACAGGGATTGTCCCTGATGGCTATGGGTTTTCTTTACAGAATCGCGGTCACAATTTCTCGTTAGTAAAGGGACATCCAAATCAATTAGAACCTCGTAAAAGGCCATATCACACCATCATCCCGGCCATGGCAACCCATAAAGAAACCAATCGCTTGATCGGGCCATTTGGTGTAATGGGTGGTTTTATGCAACCCCAGGGACATTTCCAAGTTGCATCTCATTTATTCGAGGATCATTTGGATCCGCAGCTAGCTTTGGATTTGCCTCGATTTTGCATCCTCCCAGAAAATGCTACTAATGAAGTTGCCCTCGAAGATGGTTTTGATTTCAAAACATTATCCGAACTTTCTGACCTTGGACACTCAGTAAAACCGATATCTGGTATGAAACGCGCAATTTTCGGACGAGGGCAAATAATCCTACGAAATGAAAATGGAGTGTTGTCTGCTGGTAGTGATCCCAGGGCAGATGGATGCGCGATGCCTTTATTTGACTAAAAAATGATAATTTCTGAAGAAATTCAAAGAATTCTAAATACTTTACCCAACAAACCAGGGTGTTACCTGATGAAAAACTCGTTAGGGCATATTATTTATGTTGGGAAGGCTGTCAATCTCAGACATCGCGTACGATCCTATTTTCATGAAAATGATGGTCAACATCCCCGTACCAAACAATTGGTCTCGAATATTGCCAATATAGATTGGATTGTTGTCGATTCGGAATTGGAAGCGTTGATTCTGGAGATGACTCTGATCAAGAAACATCGCCCTATTTATAACATTCGCCTCAAAGATGATAAACGCTATCCCTATATTAAAGTTCATTGGATGGATGCCTTTCCGAAAGTCACAGTAACACGGCGGATGATCAATGACGGATCACGCTATTTTGGCCCATACACTTCGGTTTGGGCAGTTCATCAAACTCTAGATGTATTACGAAAAATTTTCCCATATCTGACTTGTGACAGAGAAATTACTGGAAATGATAAACGAGCCTGTTTGTATTATGACATCAAGCTCTGCACTGCTCCGTGTATCGGGATGATTAATAAACAAGATTATAGAAATATGATTGAAGATCTATGTCAATTTCTTGATGGAAGAACAGAGAAGATTGTTGAACGGCTTGAGAATGAAATGTTGGTAGCATCTGAACAAATGGCTTTCGAAAAGGCAGCGACAATAAGAGATCAAATCCGAGCTATCAACACGATTGTTGAAAAGCAAAAAGTAGTGTCTACAGAAGAAAAAGACTCGGACATCATAGCGCTTGCCAGAGAAGATCATGATGCTTGTGTCCAGATATTTTTTATCCGCAATGGAAAGATGATTGGAAGGGAATACTTTATCCTTGAAGGAACTGAAGAAGCTCAGGATCATGAAGTGATAAAGGAATTTCTAAAACAATTCTATTCTGAGGCAGCTAATATTCCTCCTTCGGTTCTATTGCCGAACGATATTGAAGAAATGGGTATCATACGTCAATGGTTAAACACTAAACGAGGTGGAGAAAAGATTGATATTGTTGTCCCTCGGGAAGGCACGCCTGTTGAATTAATGAATATGGCTAAAGAAAATGCAGTTGAGACATTGAAATCATTAAGGGCTCAATGGGAAGCCGATACCAATAGACAGGCTGAATCTTTAGCTCAATTACAGGAAGCCTTTAATTTATCCGAACCACCTAACCGAATTGAATGTTATGATATTTCCAACACACAAGGAACTGCCTCCGTTGGGAGCATGGTGGTTTTTACTCAAGGGGTACCCAATCGAAAACTTTATCGAAGATTTAACATAAAAACAGTACAGGGGCCGGATGATTTTGCAAGTATGGAAGAAGTTCTGATTCGAAGATTCAAACGTTGGGAATCAGCTCAGGAAATGCAATCAGTTGGCAAGAAAATCGATGAAGCATTTGCTCTTCTTCCGGATGTTCTGATCGTCGATGGTGGAAAAGGTCAATTGGGAAAAGCCATTGGTGTTATTGAACGGTTTAAATTAGAGGGAAAATTTATAGTAGTCGGATTAGCTAAACAAGAAGAAGAGTTATTCTTTCCAAATAAACCTACTTCCCTGAAACTACCAAGAAACTCGCAAGGTTTATATTTAATTCAAAGAATTAGAGATGAAGCCCATCGCTTTGCAATCACAGCTCATAGAAAACGCAGATCCATCATGGGGCTACATTCTCAATTAGACAAAGTACCTGGGATCGGCTCTCAGAGACGAAAATTACTTCTAAGCCATTTCGGCTCTATCGAAGCAATTATCAACGCGAGTGATGAGGAATTATTAAGAATTCCTGGTATCCATGCTGGTGTGGTAGCGGCAATTCGGGAACATCTGGAATAATCAAATTCCTGGATATCACCTGAAATATTTGTCCTTTACGGCTGAAAAATCTCGTGTTATAATCTGCATTCGCCCATGGGGGCGCTATTATTTTTAGCAAATTTAACCATTGAGTAAGGAAAAAACATAATGGATCAGATCATAAAATCAATTGAAGCACCAGTAAATCCTAACATTCCAGAGCTGAGACCTGGCGACGTAGTAAATGTACACGTCAAAATTAAAGAAGGTAATCGCGAACGTATCCAGGTTTTCAAAGGAACCGTTCTTTACAAGCACAACAATGGTACCAGCTCAACCTTCACAGTTCGACGTGTTGCCAGCAATGGAATTGGTGTTGAAAGAACTTTCTTAACCAGATCACCTCGAATCGAAAAAGTTGAAGTTGAACGCCATAGCCGTGTTCGCCGTGCAAAACTCTACTTCCTGAGAAGTCGCACTGGTAAGAGCGCACGCTTAAAACAAAAATTCGATTAATCCATATCTTTTTGTGATAACATTAAGGTGCAATCCTAAGGTTGCACCTTTTTTATGTTTCATTGCAGGAGATTGAATGCTTCCCATCATTGGAATTACAGCCGGAAAAGATAAAAGTGAAACAAACATTCACAGATTTAGTCTGGTAGATAAATACGTCGAAGCAGTTTTAAACGCTGGGGGCATCCCTTTGATAGTTCCAGCCGTACCATCACCCAACATTATTTCCTCCCTCTTCCAAAAGATTGATGGGGTTTTGCTAACTGGTGGTGGTGATATAGAAACACAGCGATACAAAGGTGAAGATCACCCTAGAGTATATGGGGTTGATCTAGTACGGGACCAATTTGAAATAGAGCTGGTCCAATCGGCCGTATTGAAAAAGAAACCACTTCTAGGCATATGCCGGGGAATTCAAGTTATGAATGTAGCCTTGGGAGGTGATCTTTATTCAGATGTCTCCGATCAACGAGAAAATTCATTACGTCATGATTGGTTTCCGGATTATCCACGAGACTTACTGGCACACGAGGTGCAGATATCAAACAATTCAATGTTGCATGAAATTACAGGTTGTGATCGCATGAAAGTGAATTCCTTGCATCATCAAGGGATCAAAACTTTAGCGCCAGGATTGAACGCTACTGCATTTGCTGAAGACGGTTTGATTGAGGCTGTCAATATAGAAGACCATCCATTTTTCCTTGGTGTTCAATGGCATCCTGAATGGATATACAATCAGGACACAACAAAACAAATTTTCAAAACATTTATACAAGCAACAATAAAAAATGGCTAAAACAGAATTCCCCATGAAGAACACTATTGGTATCTTCGACTCTGGAGTAGGAGGTTTTTCAGTTTTTAAAGAAGTTCGCAAAAAACTTCCCCACCACCCCATCATGTATTTTGCAGACCAGGCTCACGTACCTTATGGACCGCGCACCTTAGAAGAAGTTTTGTTACTCTCTCAAACAATCACCAGATTTTTAATGGATCTAGGAGCAGAATTAATCGTGATTGCGTGTAACGCTGCATCGGCAGCAGCCTTGCACAGATTGCGTGAGAACTATCCACACTTCCCGTTCGTGGGGATGGAACCAGCGGTAAAGCCTGCTGTTGAACACACTCATACCGGGGTTGTTGGGGTATTGGCAACTCCAGCCACTTTTCAAGGTAAGCTTTACAATTCCGTTGTGGAAAGGTTTGCCAGGAATGTCAAAATTTATCAAAATACCTGCCCAGGCTTGGTGCAGGAAATTGAAAAAGGAAATTTTGTAGGGGAGACTACGAGAAGCATACTTCAGCAAGCTCTTAATCCCATGATTGAAAACAATATTGATACTGTAGTTTTAGGATGTACACATTATCCTTTCGTGATTCCTTTGATCAAAGAAATCGTAGGGCCCAATGTGAGTGTGATAGACCCATCACCAGCCATTGCAAATCAAACATTACGGAAAGTTGAAGAGTCCTCAATTCAGGAAAACAATGAAATAAGAGGTGGATCATATCTCTTTACAAGCGGAGATAGCAATGCATTTCAAGAATTTATTGAATCAATAAATCTTAACCATGACCACCAGATTTTCCAGGCATTTTGGTCTCCTGATAAACATGATATAAACTTCATACACAAATCTAAGGTGGATAATTGATTTGTTATACTTCTTAATAAATTGATCGTAAAAGGAAACAAGAATGGAAATTGATGTAAAACCTTGTGTGAATATCACCATTGATGCAATTGGGCAACCGGGACAGAGAACATTTTTTATTCAAGGAAAATCTGAAACTGAAACAATTACCCTTTTATTTGAAAAAATCCAGGTGCAATCTTTGGTAGTTGCATTACTAAAGTTTTTCGACAATCTACATCAAGAATTTCCTTCTCTCTCGATGGAAAATGACAAATTTTCTGCAGAAAATATGAGCATTGTTCCCCCTGTTGATCCTATGTTTCGGGTAGGTGATCTGAACTTGATATATGAACAGGACACTGACAATGTGATTTTAGCCGCCAAAGAAATTCTTTTCACTCAGGAAGACCAATCCAATCAGCCCCCTGAAAACTTTGAGAGTCGTACGGTAAATTTTTGGTGTACCAGAGACCAAATTAGTCAATTATCAAATTGGTGTGTAGAACTTCTGCAGCGAGGAAGACCAATTTGTCCACTTTGTAATGAACCTATCGAACCTGAAGGTCATTTATGTCCAAAGAAAAATGGACACAAAAAGCATTAAATTGAATAAAGAAGAAATCTCAGCAATCATTAAAATCTTACAATTTGGCAAAGTAGAATTATCCGGTCAAGCAATCAGAGGTTCGAATTCTACTTTTTTATGCAATGTTATATTGGAAAATCAATCGTTACAAGCCATCTATAAACCTACAAAAGGAGAAAGACCTCTTTGGGATTTTCCACATAACACATTAGCTCAAAGGGAAGTATCCGCATTTATTGTCTCATTTTTATTAGGTTGGAATTTTGTTCCGCCTACAGTATTTCGGAGTCAATCTGCTATTTTTGGAAAAGGTTCTCTGCAATTTTATATTGATCATGATCCGATGTTTCATTATCTAAATTACCCATCTGTCGATCATAATACCATGATGAAAATTGTGGTTTTTGATTTGATAATTAATAATGCGGATCGAAAATCAGGTCATGTATTGTTTGATAATCACAAGAATGTCTGGTTGATTGATCACGGACTTTGTTTCAATTTTGAAAACAAACTTAGAACAGTAATATGGGAATATGCTGGAGAAAAAATCCCAGAATTCCTAAAAAATGATGTTCAAAAGTTTATGTCACTCTTAAAATTAAGTAATCATCGTTTAGTAAAGAAATTAAAAATGTTACTCTCCAAAAACGAATTTATTACTATAATTCATAGAGGTGAAGAAATATTATCTTTGGATGTATTTCCTTCCCCTGAACCAAATCGTCGTTCATATCCGTGGCCACCTATTTAACTGGAGGAATTAATATGCGTCAAATATCAATTGCTATTATGGGGTTTGGAAATGTAGGGCAAGCATTTGCCAGCCTGTTGTTAAAAAAGCAATCCGAATTAAAAAAGGATTTTGATCTGGAAGTGATCACAACAGGGATATTCACGAAGAGCCATGGCAGCGCCATAAATTCAGGTGGAGTAAATTTGTCCAGAGCTCTTGAGTTTGTTCAACAAGGAATTAGCTTATCAAATTTATCAGAAGATAATCGCTCAATTTCTGCGCTTGATTTTATCAATGCAAGTTCTGCTGAAATTTTTGTTGAATGTACACCTTTAAATCCTTTTGATGGCCAACCTGCCCTATCCATCAATAAAACGGCTCTTAACCGGGGAAAACACGTCATCACAGCAAATAAAGGACCTGTGGTCTATGGTTATCAGGAATTAATAGAATTAGCAAATGACCGAAACAAAGGTTTTTATTTCGAATCGGCTGTAATGGATGGGGCACCAATTTTTTCCTTATTCAGGGAAACTCTTCCGTTGGTGGATTTGAAAAGCTTTCATGGCATCCTGAATTCTTGTACTAATTATTTATTGGATTTAATGAACGAAGGCTTCTCTCTGGACGATGCAATTGAGAAAGCCAAGAAAATTGGAATTACAGAAACTGATCCTAGTACTGATATTGATGGATGGGATGCAGCCGTAAAAGTTTCTGCATTAACCACAGTGATCATGGGAATACCATTCACGCCACATCAGGTAAATCGTCAAGGGATTCGTGAGATATCTCCGGATAAGATAAAAGAGGCATTATCCAAAGGTGAAAAATGGAAATTGGTTTGCAGTGCAAAAAGAGATGGGAATCGAATAACAGAAGCTTTTGTTCAACCATTGACTGTCAATCAGGAATCTCCCCTATATCAAGTAAATGGGACAAGTTCGTTCGTTGAGTTCAATACAGCTATGCTTCCAGGATTAGGAATTCTGGAAAGAGACCCGGGACCACTTACGACTGCGTATGGAATTTTTGCAGATATGATTAGTATTTATAAAAAATACTATTCCTTTTAATCAGGAATCTACAGACTCCGTTAGGATCTCTTCTTCCTCTCTCAAATTTTTCCACCGAACAATCAGGCTGACCACATAACCGATTAGGGAGCCGAATATTACTACATATCCCGCAATAAAATAATTAACAGTATTAATTGCCGATTCCATTTTTTCTCCTTTTTACTCCGAAATTCTATACTTTAATTCTTCAACCTTGTGTGACAAGTTGCCCAAACGTATTCGGTGCCATACAAGATCAACAAAAAGGATAGAAAAAACAACAATGCTCACCATCAAGGTATTGAACATACTTGAGGTCATGTCAAAGGTTCCGACAGCTGTAGGATCAGATCCTGCAATGACTACCGGGTGGATTGTACGAAAAATTCTGATTGAAAAAAATGTCAAAGGCACACTTAAGAAACCTACAATTGCATATACCGCTCCAAATCTTGCCCTGCGATCCGGATCTTCGATTCCTTGCCTTAACATCAGGTAAGCGATGTAAACCAATTCCATAATAGTGGCTGTAGTTAATCTTGGATCCCATGTCCACCATGTATTCCAAATAGGACGTGCCCAGATTGATCCTGTCACAATATTGATAAAAATAAATACTATCCCAATTTCAACAGCTGCAATTCCAATGAAATCCCATTGTTTATTCTTCTTTATCAAATACATCACACCCGCAACAGCAGCAAAAAGGAATGAAAGCATACCAACCCAGCCTGCAGCTACGTGGAAATAAAAAACTTTCTGTACTGCTCCCATAACTCTTTCAATCGGGGCATAGAAGAAAACCATGGCAGTTGCTCCTAGCAATGCGATGATAGTAACTATATCTAAAATTTTTAAGGCGATTGGTTTTTTCATTTATCCTCCAAGAATTATTCTTCAACTACAAAATCAAATACCATAAAGGCAACTGAAGTAAAAATAATGTCATAAACTATTAACAAATTAATCCACGTCTGAATATCTGAGAATGGAAAGCCATTCAGTATTCCGGCGGAAGCTTTTACGGCAGCAATCAACACCGGTAAAATCACAGGAAATAAAAGGATAGGCAATAAAATTTCACGGGTACGAGCCTGAACAGACATACTGGCTAATAAAGTCCCAATTGCGATATAGCCTTCAGACCCCAATAAAATGATTAATAATAATCCTGGAGAAATTATGTTTGTGTTGTATAAAATACTGTAAATAGGTAGGACGATTATTGCCACAATCAACATAAATATCCAATTGGCAAGACTCTTACCGAAATAAATTGCTGTTCGATCCACTGGAGCGAGCAATAATCCATCCAAACAACCGCGATCCTTTTCAACCGCCATCGATCGATTCAACCCTAAATTTCCAGCAAATAGAATGGTAACCCAAAGAATTCCTGCGGTTAAAGCTGATCGTGTTTTAGGATCCAACTCCAAAGCGAAATTAAAGACAAATATAACCAATAAGGCGAACACCAACATAGCGCTGATCAGTTCTTTGCCACGCAGCTCGGATACTAAATCCTTCCAAACCACCGCGAACATCGCTTTGAAAAATGAAGTCTTAGTTTCCATTCCCATTCACCTTGTTAGCTTCAATTTCACGCACAATCGATTGATAATATTCCAGCAACCCAAACTCCGGTAATTCACTAGCTTGTTTAGATGAATGAATTTTCCCCTTGTAAAGAACATCAAATCGGGTTGCTAAATTTGCTACCCTGGGAAAATCATGTGAGGTCATCACGATAGTACGGCCACTCTCTGCAATTTGCTGCAAGAGTTGATCAAGCATATTGGCAGCATCCTGGTCCAATCCGGTGTGAGGTTCATCGAGAAGAAGTACTTCAGGATCATGCAATACCGCTCTTCCAATAGCCAATCGTTGTTGCATTCCTCTGGAAAATGTTCTAACCAAGTCTCTTTTTCGGTTATGTAAACCTACAAGTTTCAATATTTCATCAATACGATTTTGAGGAGATTGAATACCGTACAATCGACCAAAAAATTTTAAATTCTCCTCGGCGCTCAAATCGCCATACAACAATGGCAAATGTGAGACAACCCCAAGCTTTCTTCGTACCTGGGCAGCCTGGGCAGGTAATTGAAATCCCGCTATTCTAATATCTCCATAATTGGGTTTAGACAAAGATGAAAGAATTCGTAATAAGGTAGTCTTTCCAGCTCCATTCGATCCTAATAAAGCAACAAATTCGCCTTGCACAACTGAAAAATCTAATTTTCTTAAGACTTGTTTATGACCAAACCTTTTAACTAGACTTTTCACTTCAATGATTACTGCCACAATTAAGCCTCTGGATTTGTTTTGTTTTTAATTTGCTTTGTTAATTCATTTCTTCGATTGATGTATGCTTTTTCTGGAATTTCACCAGATTGAAAAGCATCATCCAATGCAATGACTGCATCTAATAAACTTTCTAGATCTTCGTCTTCGGTATCATCCATTTCATCATCAAACTCTGATTGTTTTTTCTTCTGGAAGAAATAAATGGCCGCACTTATCGCGACTAACAGACTAATGGAACCGATCACAATGCTGGTTGTATTCCCGGACTGTACCATTTGGGAGGATTGCTTGATCTTACCTGATAGTTTCACGTTAATCTTGCTTCCAGAAGACATCGCCTCCCCAGAATAGGTCTGGATACTGATCCCCTGGATATCTCTTTCTCCGGAGAACGCCAATTGGTCACTTTCTAATTTCAATGGACTTGAAGGAATCATAAAAATGGATGCGTTTACGGGTAACGGTAGATCAAGTTCCAAATTCAATGATTTAGAGTAAGCAAGCTCATACGCATATAATAATTGGACGGATGAATTCGCGTTGAACGAAGTCATAACTCCAAATCCATCATTGGTCTGTAAATATTCTTTACCTAATTGCCCTTGTTCAAATTGCAAGTTCTGAGCTTCTGAAGGAATTCTAAAATTTACTATCGGTGTCTGTGAATCTGCTGGAATTATTATAGTGTCTGTGGGGTTTTGGATGACAAACATTTCTACAATTTGGATTGAATCCTGAGTAAGGAACTCAAAAAAAACATGCAATCTCTCTGCATATAATGCTGAGCTGTCTGTGGAAGTTTTCTTGTATTCAATTGGGAGCATAAATACACCAGCGCTATCAAGGACTGGGTCATGCACTACTTCCGAAGTGTGCTGCATCCCTTCAATAATTACTCCTGCCTGGTATACACGGCCTTGAATATTCTCTAAATTTGAGAATTCATAAGAACCATTTTCATCTACAAAAGTACTTTCCTGGATTGCGATATCCATTCCATCATATCCAGTGAGAATCACTTCAAAATTATCGAACTCCCCATCAAAATTTTCTATTTCACCACGAATATTAAATTTCGCAAAATCCTGCTTTAGCTCTTCGGTATTTTCCAAATCTGTCGTTGTGGTATCCTGGCTTTCGGAAGCTGAAATGATACTATTTTTTGCGTTCAATCCAAGAAATCGCACATAACTGGATACTGCGATCTTTTCCTCACCTGATAGTTCTTCAGCAAAACCTGGCATATCCTGTCCAACACCGTCATTTACTAATTGTTGGATATCGATAATCGAAAATTGAGCCATCTCACTTGCACTATTCAAAGGTAAATTTTCTGAGGTATGGCACTCAACACAATTCTCACTAAAAACTACTTCTCCAACATTTATCAAATTTTCAGAAAGAGACAAAGTTAAAATGTAAGATGTTACATCCCATCGCTCACGATCACTGAGGCTTTGAAAACCAGGCATAAAATTTTCAATATTTCCCAAGGTAATTATTTGATACCAATCAAATGGTTTTCTGTTGGATGCCATCATGAAATCACCGATTGCAGGAACCGAATTGGGTAATTGTTCACTTTGTATTCCATCACCTTTTCCCGTGTCACCATGACAAGGGGCACATTTTTCCATATAAATTTGAGCACCATTTGAAATATCAGGTTCAATCATGGGAAGAACAATCGAATCTTCTAATGGAGGTGCTACTGGTTGTTGAGGTGCTAAATTCGGTGGAGGGGTCACATCAGCAGCTAAGGATACTGAACAACCAGCAAGAATAAATATAAATACAATAGAGCTAAAGAGTTGAATAATTTTTTTCATAAACCTTTTCTTTTATAAAGTCCTGCCGCATTTTGAACAGAATTTATCAGCCTTTGAGATTGGTTTACCACATTTTGGGCAAAAACCATCCGGTTTTGTGTCCTTAGATCTTTTTCGTGATGCGATTAATGATTCAATATCCAAATCTTTTTCAAATTTAGCTTTCTTACCAGATCCGTCCACACGGTTTTCTTCCAGTACGTTTTCTATTTGTTGGACAAAGTCATCTTCTGGGGAATGACCTTCGATCTCATCCAAAGTTTTTATAACTTCCGCACCTTTTTTCAATAAAAATGTTCGTTGAACCGGGTAGTCTTCCTCTGGAATTTTTCCAAGGTTGTAATCAAATTCCAATTCCTGCAATGCTCTTAAAACACGATCTCTTTCCGCTAATAATGAAGAGATATGCATTTCTTTTTCAATTGCAGGTAATGCTTCAGTGACCAGAACCTTATGTTTTCGCTCATCCAAAAAAGGTTGATATATAAAAATAAAAACCAAAATACTTAATCCTAGTAACAAAAATATGGATCCTATATCCATGAATTCTCCTTTATTGATTAAGGACTGAATCTATCATTGATGTAATTTCTCCCAAGGAAATATAAGGCCCAATTTTTCTGGCAGCTAATTTTCCTTCTTTGTCTATCACATATGTTTCCGGAACACCACTGATCCGAAATATCTGTGAAATTTTGGTTCGTAAATCTGGACCATTGGAATAAGTGATCTGAAATTTATCAAGATATGCTAAAGCTTCAGATTCTGTATCCACATAATCTACACCAA
>CAYSFA010000076.1:0-13760 GCA_964430025.1 uncultured Anaerolineaceae bacterium
AAACCGATGTTGCCATGAGGATGTACCATATTCATGGGTCTCCAGCGGATAGGGTCTTGAAAGTGCTGGGTTATCAACCGATGCAGCGCTGCCTCCTGTTGGGTTCTTGTGATGGGGACAAAGCGTATGCCAGAACGGTAAAACGAGCGATTGCCAGGGTTGCCTGGAAATATAAAGCCTTCGCCTTAACCCCGTTTGGCGTCACCCAACGCTGGGAGAAGAGCCGCTTTACCGACCCTTATTTACGTGAGGATCTGATGGACTTCGGTATTCTGATCGATACCCTGGAATGCGCGGTCACCTGGGAACAGATGCCAAAGGTGCATGCACAGGTACGCAAGTTTGTGAAGAGCCGACCGAAAACCGTATGTATGACCCATCTCTCGCATGCCTATCCACAGGGCACGAACCTCTACTTCATCTTTATCGCGAAAATGACGGATATCAATGAATACTTAACCCTGCAATACGGGGTATTGCAAGCCATCCAGGAATCAGGCGCGGCGATGAGTCACCATCATGGGATTGGCAAACAAACCGCGCCCTGGTTGGAAGGGCAAATTGGAACTGCAAACATGGATGTCATTCGCGTGCTTAAACGACACTTCGATCCGGAAAATATTTTGAATCCTGGGGGCACCCTGGGGTTGGATATGAGCGAAGAGCAGGAAACTAAACGCTGGGGATTCCGCAAAACGGGAGACGATTTATAGCCTAGTAGACCTAGAATGTTAAACGTTGGATGGGGAAGGTTGCCAGTTTACCTGTTGTGCCCATTCTTCAGCAGCCAGATAGATCAGATCAACGGCAGGGTCTTTAACTTCCGGGTACATAAACGGGTCAGCCAGATGCTCAGAAAGCATTACCTTCAAGCGAGCATACGCTTCTGCGGTGGCGGGATGCGTACGTAAATAGTCGCGAAATAACAGGGGATAACGCTGGTTGGCACGATCTGGTAAGCGCACATGCACATGGGTGCGTCGTTGTCCAGCGGGTGGGTTGAAAAACAACTTTTCCCAATGCTGGCGATCTTCGCTTTGCCCTGGTGGAACGTGATCACCAATGTTGCCTTCTGACAGCGTATATCCGATTGTTTTCATCGCATCGATGACCTCCTGATTCAACGCTGAGACCGTAATCTGGATATCGATCACATCTTTGGCGGGCAACCCGGGAACAGCGGTAGAGCCAATATGGTCAATACGCAAAGCAAGATGCCCTAATGCTTGCCGAATTTCTTTGGCAATTTTTTCAAACTCCTCAGGCCATATTTCCTTATAATCAACGATTATATATTTGGGGTTCACCATACCAAACTACTCAGTCCTGAGATAACCCGAAAACTTCATTACGGATATCTTTTGCCAGATCCCAAAGAGCCCCATTCGTATTGGATAGGAGGGTGATTTGCAGATTGCTAGCGGGGTAATATTCAGAGGAAAATTCCACCCCCGGGTCTTCCCCGACAATCGAGAGACAATTTTGTCCGGTCTTTTCATCGATCCAGATCCCATACCCATAATAATTGTCGCTGCTGGGTGAAACTCGTACCTGAGCAGTGGTCATTTGTGTGAGCAGTTCTTCAACAAAGTAAGTCTTGGACAAGAGAGCCTTCCAGAAACGGCCAATATCTGCAGCGGTGGTATAGGTGCCACCATCCCCATGCCCTACAACCGGGATGGAAAAAATGTTTGCTCTCCAGTGATCCTCTTCATGGATATATCCGGTCGCACAATGTTCAGGCAACTCGTTGGCGGCGAAATAGCCACTGGAGCGCATCCAGGCAGGGCCAAAAATCTTTTCTTCAATATAGGTCTGAAACCGTGTTTCAGTGATTTTTTCAATCACCCAACCCAAAAGCACAAAGCCCATGTTGCTGTAGGCAAAGCGTTCCCCAGGGGCGAATTTCATCGGTTTGTCTTTGATAAAATCCAGAAAATCAACGGCTGATCGCATCTGATAAACCGGTTTTTCTTTCCAGCAGATTTCATAATCCGATTCGGTTTCCTCATCAAAGTAATCCGGAATGCCGCTGGTGTGGGTCAGAAGCTGTTCGATGGTGACGGCTTTGTCCAGTTGAGGAGGTAAATCAAGGAGTATCTCATGCACAGGTTGCTTCAGGGATAGTTTCCCCTGAGAAATCAACAGCAAAATAGCTGTCGCGGTAAAGATTTTTCCCCCGGAAGCGATTCCGAAACGAGTGTTCAGCCGATTCGGCAACAAATCACTGCGGTTTGCCAACCCGTAGGCATGCGAGAAGAGCGGAGAATCATTGTGTGTGATGTGAATCACCCCACTGAAAGGGCTTTGGCGAAGTTGTTCCGCGATAGCTGCTTCCAGGGTTTCAAAATTTAGTTTGATCGTCATTTTACTCTCTGACCAGGTTGAAAAATCAGTAAGGTTAAATGTTAAAGCGAATATTCAGGATATCGCCATCTTTTACCACGTAGTCTTTGCCCTCCAGGCGTAACTTCCCTTTGGCTTTGACCTCGTTCATGCCACCAAACGCGATCAGATCATCATAGGAGACGACTTCCGCGCGGATGAATCCTTTTTGAAGATCGGAATGGATTACCCCAGCGGCTTCGGGGGCGAGGGCACCGGTACGGACCGTCCAGGCACGGCATTCATCGGGACCCACTGTGAAGAAGGAATGTTGACCAAGCAGGTCGTAGGAATATTTGATCATTCGGTTCAAGCTAAGTTCCGTGATGCCATACTCTTTCATGAACATTTCAGCATCCTCGGGTGAGAGTTTGGCCATATCCATTTCGAGTCTTCCTTGTAAATCAACCACTATGGTGTGTTTGTGGGAGTAATCAATTTTCGGGGCAGTCTGACCTTCTGAAAGGTTCAGCACCACCAAAACGGGTTTAAGGCTTAAGAAACCAAAACCGGAAAGGCTGTTGATTTCCTCTGTGGTCATTTCCATGTCACGCAATGGTTTCTCATCATTTAAATCAACCTGCATGCGTTCAAACAACTGGATATCACGGTCAATCGTGGCTTTGTCGCGACCCGCTCCTTTGCGGCGTTCATCTGCCAGACGTTCCAGTTTGCGTTCTATAAAAATGAGGTCATTGATGATGAATTCACTGTCCATCATTTGCAAATCACGCATCGGATCGACACTGCCTTCCTGATGCGGCACGTTATCATCTTCAAAACATCTTAATACATGAATAAATCCGTCCATCTGGGTGAGTTGGTTGAGCAGGCTGCCGGAGATACCACTTTTTCCAGCGCTACCATCCAACCCAGCGATATCCGCATAGGTGATTTTGGCATAAATGGTCTTTTTAGGGTTGAACATCCCTGATAATTTATCGACACGAGGATCCGGCACATCCACCACAGCGGTATTTACCTGAACACGCCCGGCTGAAATTCCGGTGGGCACATCACCACGCGTGACAGCATTATAAATAGTTGTTTTTCCAGATTGAGGTAACCCGATAATTCCTAAGCGCATATGAATTTCCTTGACCCTTCCGAGTTTTTTAGATATACTCTGCAATGTTAATGAGCCGAAGTGGCGGAACAGGCAGACGCGCACGACTCAAAATCGTGTACCTTCGGGTATGTGGGTTCGATTCCCACCTTCGGCACACAGCGATTATAACATAGGGCTTACCCCCGAAAGAAGTTGGCAACCGCGGCCAGCTTTTTTATTTTAAGGTGTTTCTAGATTACAAAACGAGTTCGTTGGTCTTCATTGATGGCTTGATAGACCGATTCCAATTGTTCCCTGGATTGTGCAGTGAATGGGATGGTAACCGCCAGGTATTTATCCCCCGCACTTTTTCTGGAGGTAACCTCACTCACTTCTACTTTGCCAATTATGGCGAAAACTGTGTCAATCACAAATTGAAGATACTCTTCGTGATCAACTCCAATGGCTTTGATGGAAAGGGAACAGGGAAATTCGTATACTTGTATTGTTTCCGTCATTTTTCCTCACAACAGGTTGGAGTTTATCACAAGTTTTCAAGATTTTCGAATCGTGTAAACGGATCGACGGATTACTGGAATTTTTTTTCTTCTCATTGTATACTTTTTAAATTCAGAAGCTTACAAAAATAAAAATTCATAAATAATTAGTAAGAGGGTAGCACATGAAAGCATCAGTCTCACAACAAGAATTGGCACATGGCTTAAGCACCGTTTCACGCGCAGTTTCTCCTCGCAGTACTTTGGCGGTACTGGCGAATGTATTGATAGCCACCGATGAGGGTCGAATCCGTCTCTCGGCTACCAATCTAGAATTAGGTATTTCCTGCTGGATTAAGGCAAATATCGAAGAGGAAGGCGCGATTACAATTCCTGCCAGAACCATCTCTGACCTGGTTAGCACTTTGCCTGCTGATCGGATTGAGCTGAGCTTAAATGAAAGAACCCAAACTTTAAATGTGCGCTGTGGAACGAACAGCACAGATATTAAGGGAATCGATGCCCAGGAATATCCTCCTATGCCCTTACCGGAAAAAACTGGTGGAGTGGAGTTGAATGTTGCTGAATTAAAGGAAATGATTTCACAGGTGGCTTTTGCAGCATCTTCTGATGAAGCCCGACCGGTTTTACAAGGCGTGCTCACCCAGATTGAAGGTGATTCAATCGCCCTGGCTGCGACCGATGGATTCCGCATTTCGGTACGCTCCTCGAAGGTAAACAACCCGAACGATAAAGTAATCTCAGTGATTATTCCTGCCCGTGCGATGAACGAATTAGCTCGTATTGCCACCAATGGGGATGAGACAGTAAGCATGAGCATCCCTGCTGGAAGAGGGCAGGTTGTATTCAACCTGAAGGATGCTGAGTTGGTTTCACAATTGATCGAAGGCAATTTCCCGGATTATAAAGTCATTATTCCACGCAACTTCAAGACGCATACAGTGATTTCCACGCCAAGTTTTCAGAAAGCCTGCCGCCAGGCTGAAATTATCGCGCGTGATGGGAACAATATTGTACGTCTTCACATTCAACCGAAACTGGAAGGTCCTGGAATTGTAGAAATTTCAGCCACATCCGAGGAAACCGGAAATTCAGAAGTACAAATTGACGCTAATATCGATGGCGACGGCTTATTGATCGCTTTTAATGTGCGTTATTTACGCGAGGTTTTGGATGTCGTCCGAACCCCCAGTATTGCCTTGGAAACGAATGCCAATAACACTCCCGCCACCATCAAACCAATTGGAGAAGATGAATTCGTGCATGTGATCATGCCCATGCATTTGGGGTAGTGAAAAAAACAATTTTTGATTAAATTTGTTTCAATTTATTCCGGTAATGGCTCGATGATCAGATCAGGTTGAGGAGTTATAAAAATGGCAGCAAATTCAAACTCAACTGATCGCCTCCTTACAATCTACTTAGCTTTGGGACAATATCCCATTCTCAATAGTCGTATTCGTGCACGAATGCGGCGTTTGTTATTTGAACGAGATATCATCCAACCGCAGGCCTTTGAAGCACGCGTTCGTGAAATGGCAATCCGTTCGCAGGAACGCGAAGGTATTCGTGATCCTTATAATGAGGAAGATTCTGAAATATGGGATCTGCGAATGAAGAACGTCCGGGATCAACTAACCGATTTTATTTTCAGCCAACAGATTTCTTTTGACGAATTTGAGCGGATCACCAATGAAGTTCTTTCTGAACGGGGGATAGGACAGCAGGATCATCTGCTATCGGTTAATCCGGAGTTGGCTCCTCAGGAAATCGTCTTTGAGCAAGCAATGATGTTCGAAAAGTTGAGCCCTGAAGATCGTGCTAAATATGAAGCACGCATGCAGGAAGCCAAAGTGGTGTTGATTCGCAACCTGATCAGCGATCAATTGCAATACATCAACATTGCCAAGGAATGGTTCACTTTAGGAGATTTACTGGAAATTCGAAAACGAAAGATTGGTGCCGGGAAAATTGGTGGGAAAGCCGCTGGGATGCTTTTGGCGCATCGAGTACTGGCTGATACGGAGGAGTTTCAACACAGCACCTGTATGACACCCCCTGAGTCCTATTATATTGGCTCGAATGAAATCTACACTTTTATGACCATTAATGATCTCACTCACTGGAATGATCAGAAATATAAGAGTGAAGAAGAAATGCGTGCTGAATACCCGACCATTGTACGTGAGTTTCAGTCCGGAGATTTCCCTCCGGATATTCTCGAAAAGCTGGCAGCAATCCTCGAAAAAGTGCAAAAACAGCCAATGATCGTGCGCTCTTCCAGCCAATTGGAAGATAATTTCGGCACTTCATTTGCTGGAAAATATGATAGTGTGTTTTTGCCCAACCAGAGCTCTGTGGAACAAAACCTCAAAGATCTCACAAAAGCTATCGCTACCATATATGCTTCCACGCTAAACCCAAACGCGCTTTTATACCGTCGTGCTCGTGGGTTACAGGACTATGATGAACGGATGGCTGTACTCATTCAGGAAGTACAAGGCCAGCAATTTGGTAAGTATTACTTCCCCCATGGGGCTGGGGTAGCTTTCAGCCGTAACACTTTCCGGTGGACACCTCAAATCCGCTCTGAAGATGGCTTTGTGCGTCTGGTGTGGGGGCTTGGCACTCGTGCTGTCGATCGTGTGGGGAATGATTATCCGCGGGTAATTGCACTCTCACATCCATTATTACGACCATCCACCAATCCGAAATTGATCCGCCGCTATTCACAACAATATGTGGATGTCATTGATCTGGAGAATAATAGCTTCAAGACTTTGTCAATTCACGATGTTCTGACCCCTGAATATAAACCCTTACGCTATATCGCCCAAATTGATCAGGGAGGGGATTTCCAGCCGATTCGCAGCAAAGTGATCGATGGCGATCCGAAAAACCTTGTGGTTACTTATGATGAGTTCTTAAAACGCACGGAATTTGCCGAAACGATGCGTGATATGCTGGTTTCGCTGGAAAGAGCTTATAAACTACCTGTGGATGTTGAATTTACAATAGCGATTGAAGAGTACCAATTAGGGCAACCTGATATTTGCATCAGCGTGGTTCAATGCCGCCCTCAAGCGCAATTGATGACATCAGCTGAAGTGAAGATCCCTAAGAAAATCTCTGAGGATGATATTATCTTTGACACTCATTTTGTTGTTCCTCATGGAGAAATTCGAGATGTTTCTTATGTTATTTATGTTCCCCACGAAGCATATTTTTCATTAAAAACAAATGCCGATCGCTCGAATTTAGCTCGCAGTGTTGGTCGGTTAAATAAAAAATTGGAAGGTGAAGTGTTTATTTGTGTTGGACCAGGCCGGTGGGGTAGTTCGAATGCGGATTTAGGCGTTCCGATTGATTATGGAGACATTTACAATGCGCGTGCCCTGATCGAACTCGCTGGAGAACACTTTGGTTTGCCACCAGAGCCCTCCCTGGGAACACATTTCTTCCAGGATCTGATGGAATCGCAAATATATCCACTGGCCATTCCTTTGGATGAAGGCCAGAATATGATAAATGAAGAATTCTTTGAAATTTCACCGAATTGTATTTCAGATTTTATTGAGGTCGATCAGTCTGTGAGGGAGTCATTGAAACTCATTCGAGTCAGTGATTTTCGCCCCAATTATCGTATTCGTGTATTAATGAATGACGATGACAGCCGGGCAATTGGGTATCTGGTTCCGGAAAACTTCGTCTATTAAATAAACTTGCTTAGATTTTATTCATCCACATCGAAGGCGTCAGCTTCGTCAATGGGGATCTCTTCAATTTTATTGGGGTCTACTTCCTCTTCCAGGCTGTGGGTCTCAAGCACATAATGCCCGTATAAATCGTTCTGGGTTGTTCCTTTCCAGAGAGGTACTCCGTTAAAATAAGCGGCACGTCCCAGCATATGGGCTGAAACGGGAGCGGTTGAAATAAGGAAAACGATCAACGCTAGAGCACGTGTAGCGATGGAGAATTCTCTGAAAAAGAGGACACTGCCTAAAACAATAAAACCAATTCCCAAAGTGCCAGCTTTAGCGGTGGCGGACATACGTAAAAAGAGATCGGGCATTCTTATTAAACCAATGCTGGCAACCAACACCAGGAAAGAACCAAGCACCAACAAGCCTAATACAAAATATTCACTCATTATTAGACCCTCCTTTCCAGGTAGTAAGCAAAAGCGACAGTGCCTAAAAAGGTGATCAAAGCTAAAATGATTGCCACATCGAGGAAACTTGGTTGGTTGTATTGCACAGCATAAGCGACAAAGAAACCAATCGCGATGACTGAAAGCAGATCCAGGGCAATGATACGGTCAGGTAGATGCGGCCCTTTCGCAAGACGAATAAAAGTCAGCACAAATGCAGCTGTCAGGAAAATAAAGATCAGGTACCAAAGAAGTTCAACAATCATTCCAAAATCTCCCGGACTCTTCGTTCAAACTTATCTTTAACCTCTTTAATAAAGAGATCAGGGTCTTCGAGATTAACAACATGCACATAGAGATATTTTTTATGTGAGGAAATATCAAGGCTCAGACTGCCAGGTGTAAGCGTGATCAGATGTGCCAGAATGACAATACCAAGATCACTCTTAAGATCTAAGGGCACCGCCACCACGCCTGGCTGTAATTTTAGCTTGGGTGAAAGAATAGTTATTGTTAATCGAATATTTGAAATCAGGATTTCCCATAACAAAAAAAAGATAAATTCTAAGACGAGAGGAAATTGTTTGAAGTATTTATAAGATTTGGATCGTTTGAAAAAAATCCATAAAATGACGTAACCTAAAATAAACCCAAAAATCAAATTGGGTGGTTCAAAATTACCCATTAAGGCACTCCAGGCTAACGCTAGAAGTACATTTAATAGAAACAGGCTCATCGGATTACCCCCAATACTGTGTTGATGTAAACTGAGGGATTCATGAGTTGAGCGGCTGCTAATTGCGAGACTTCAAAAATTGGGTTTGCAAGGAGACCTAACAACAAGGAGATAACAACAAGCACCAGGCTGGGTGCCCATAACCATGTCGATACAGCTTTGTTTTGATCTTCATACTGAGGGTCTTTGACAGGTTTCCAGAATGCTTCATTCCATACTTTGGTCATGGAGAAGAGTGTCATCAAACTAACCACCAGAGCAACGACAATGATGAAATATTGACGGCTTTCCAGACCTGCTACGATCAACCCTAACTTGGCAAAAAAGCCTGAAAAAGGTGGTAAGCCAGCAATGGATAAGGCTGGTAGGAGAAATAACATTGAAAGAGCTACTCGGTGTTTGTATAAACCTCCCAGTTTTTTAAGATCAAAAGTTCCTTGAATGGATTCGATCATCCCGGCTGAAAGGAATAGAGCTGTTTTCGCAAGGATGATATGAACCAGGAAGTAGATGCTGGCTGCGATGGCGTATTCGGTAAATATTCCGAGTCCCATGAAGATATAACCGATTTGGCTGATGATGTGGAATGATAACAATCTTCTCAGATCGGTTTGCGAGGCTGCTCCTAACACACCGGTGAGCATGGTGAACCCGGCTGAAATGAGAATAATGGTAAGGGTGAATTCGTTGTCGAACCTGAATAATAAGGTAAAGAAACGAATTAAGGTGTACATCCCTACTTTGGTAAGCAGCGCTGAGAATAAGGCGGTGATAGTGACCGGCGGGGTATGGTAAGAGGCTGGCAGCCAGAAGAAAAGCGGGAAGATCGCGGATTTTATCCCGAACGCGACCAGGAATAATATCGCTATTACAGTAACCTGTCCTGAAGATCGTACAGCCTGAAGACGCAAGGCAAGGTCCGCCATGTTGAGGGTACCAGCAAGATTGTAGGTTAAGCCGATGGCAGAGAGGAAAAGGGTAGAGGATAACAGGTTCAATATTACATATTTGACCGAACCTTCTATCTGCTCTCTTTCCCCTCCTAAAGCAATCAACACAAAAGAGGACATCAACATCACTTCAAACCAGACGTACAAATTGAATAAATCACCAGTAATCAGCGAACCGTTTACCCCCATCAACAAGAAGTGAAGCAATGGATAATAACCAAATTTTCTGCGTTCTAAATCGATCCCTTTGATGCTATAAAAGGAGAGGATCAATGCCACAAAGGATGTAGTTAATAACATGATGGCGCTAAATAAATCGACAACGAGTGAAATTCCATAAGGGGAAGGCCAGTTCCCAATTTGTTGAACCTGAATCCCATTCGAGTAAACTGTGTAGAAAATTGTCGCGCTCGTGATGACCAGTAAAGTAGCACTGAGGATTGAAAAGATTCTTTTGGCAAGTTGATTTTGCCAGAAAAATACACTGATAATACCAAAAAGAAGGGGAATTAGAATGGGAAGGACGATCATTTAACCTCATCCTCCAGATCACTCAGGATTTCTTCGTTGTCAATGGGGATATCAGTGGAGTGAATTGTGTCCAGATCGCCATTGCCGGTGATGAGATACACTTTACGGATCAGCACCACGGCAAAGGCGGTTACACCAAAACTGATCACAATTGCAGTCAGAATCAATGCCTGTGGAACCGGATCAACATACACACTTGGCACCTTGCCGGTTGGATCGATAATGGGAGGAACGCCGCGCATCAATGGAGCTGAGTTAAAAAGTAATAAATTTGCGGCGTAACTGAGTAAAAGAATGCCAATCAGTACTTTAACCAGGTTGCGTTTAAGCATCAGATAAATTCCGGAGGCGAATAAAACACCTGCAGCAATCGCCATTAAGATCAACATCTCACTCGTCCTCCGCAAACTCTAATAGAATCCACACCACTACTCCGATAACCAGGAAGTAAACTCCGACATCAAAAAACGTTGGAGTACCAACCTTCCCGACGACAGGGAGGGGATTGGAGAACCACATACCTGTCATGAAGGGGAGGTCAAATAAGATAGGCAGTATACCGGAGGTGAGTGAAATCAATAAACCGATCCCAGCCAAAAGGCGTGGATCCACAGGTAACAATTTCCATAAAGCACTGGGAGAGTCAGAGATAGCATAGAGCATTAATGCGCTTGCGGCGACTAATCCACCCACAAATCCACCGCCAGGTTCATTGTGCCCCCGCAAGAGTAGAAAGATGGAGAACACTAAAAGCAACGGCATAAGGTATTGTGTAGCGACCTTGAGGATCAGAGAGCGGTGCATCTTAGTTTTTTCCTCCACTTTTGCTGCCTTTTTTAATCCCTAATATGGCAAAAACTCCTATTGCAGCAATCAACAGGACTGTAATTTCCCCGAGTGTGTCAAACCCTCTGAAGTCAACCAGAATTACGTTAACCACATTGCGACCTTTAGCCAACAAATAACTATTTTCCATGAAAAAAGGTGCCAGGGTTGAATTTGCCGGAATGGAGGAAGTCAGCAACATTAAGCCGGTCATGAGTATTCCACCAGATACTGACACGATCAAATTAATTAAATTGGAATGAACCGGATAATTGCTTTTTGTAAATTTTGGTAATTGATAAATTACCAATACAAACAGGATGACGGTCAATGTTTCAATTGCAAATTGGACCATTGCCAGGTCTGGAGCGCTGTAAAAGAGGAACAAGATTGCAATGGAATATCCAATGGCACCCATAAAAGTAATTGTTGCCAGGCGGGAGGTTGCCCTAGTTACCAGAATGGAAGAAATGATAATGATGGCTATTAAGATGACATCATAAAAACGGGGTTGAGTCCACAGTGGAATCGGGAGGCTGGTAAATCGTGCAGAAAGAGTTATGGTCGCCAATACTACTGTGGTTACAACAATGATGATGATGTAAAAGCGTAAATAACCACTTTGTAACAAGCGGGTTTGCCAACCAGCGATTGATAAAAACCCTCTCATCAAGCGGCTATAGGCTATGGACGGTCCGATTGGGCTCAGTTTGTGCCAGAACGAAGAGAGAGGAGGAATAAGTCTTCGGGAAGAGAAGAACACGATAACGCCAAGAATCACGGTGATAATACTGAGGATTAACATTGGAGTAATCCCATGCCAAAGGGACAATTTCACGCTGGCTAATTCCTGTAATACAGACGTGGTGGAATTTTTTACCCAGGTTTGAGCAACCCCATGTGAAAACACGCCCATGAATAAGCCTGATAATGCCAGAACTATGGGGGGAAGCCATAACCATAGAGCTTCTTTATGGGGGTGAAGGTTTTTATCTGTTTCTACCGACTTTTGCCAGAATGGTCGGATCCCTACCCAACCTGCGACTGCAACATTTACGACGTTCGCGATTACTGCCAACCCTGTAAAGACGTACACAAGATTGGATGACAAAGTGCTTTCGTAAATATACTCTTTGCTTATGAACCCAATAGCAGGGGGCAACCCCGCCATGGATAGAGCAGCAAGACCCGCGGCAATCGCGGTGAATGGCATCAGTTTGGCTAATTTACCAAGTTTGCGGATGTCACGTGTTCCGGCTGAGTGGTCAATTCCACCAGCAATCAGGAAAAATGCACCTTTGTATAAAGCGTGGGCTAATAGGAACAACATGGCGGTTTTTGCAGCCAATGGGGTTCCTAACCCCAATAAAAAGACCATTGTACCCAAGGAGGAAACAGTGGTGTAAGCCAATAATTTTTTAAGATCGGTCTGACCCAGGGCTAGAAGGCTTCCCCCAATGAAGGTAATTAACCCAATCCATGGGAGAATTTGTGCCCAAATGGCTAAACCACCAAACACAGGGAGAAGACGTGCAATTAAGTAAACACCGGCTTTGACCATGGTGGCGGAGTGCAAGTAAGCACTGACCGGGGTAGGTGCTTCCATGGCATTCGGGAGCCAAAAGTGGAAGGGGAATTGTGCTGATTTCGTCATTGCTCCCAATAGAATCAGGAGGAATGCAGCCACAGCCATTGGGGAAGCGGTTATGATTCCAGGATTTTGGATCCATTGATTGATTTCGAAAGTACCTGAAATCTGACCGGTGATGATTAACCCAGCCAACATGGCCAGTCCACCACCGCCGGTAACCAGTAATGCCTGCCAGGCTGCCGCCCGGGCGGATTCATATTCAAATTTGTAACCTATCAGGAAAAAGGACGAGATGCTGGTAAGCTCCCAGAAAACGAACAGCATTAATGCATTGCTGCTGGTAACAACCCCCAGCATGGAAGCCATGAAGATAATAACCCACAGATAAAAGCGATCGATGTGGGGATCACCATGAAGGTACTCTCCGCCATACAAAATCACCAGCGTGCCAATGCCAGCGATTAACATAGCCATCAGGAACCCCAACCCGTCCAATGTAAAAGACATCCAAAGCCCCATACTCTCCACCCAGGGGAATTGAATGGTAGCTGCTTCGAGGGTCTGATTTTGCAGGGATAAAAGCTGAATGACGACCGCTAATGGGTAGAGAGCCAATATAAAAGCAGCCTTACGTTTTAAGATGCGGGTTATCAAAGGTGCAATAATTGCAACCAGGAAACCGGCAAATATCATAAGGCTGAGGGTTGTCATGTGTTTCTGAAATCCTATCAATAATATTAAAGAAATTTTCTTGAGCAAGAGCCAGTGAATTCACTTTGCCCTGCATTCCACCACTTGGATCTAATTTGATATCAATTATACAGGTAATGTGTACAAACCCTCTAAAATGCATAATTTTTAAAGTGATTTTTCGGATGGATCGATTGCGGATAACATAAAAAACCCCGGGAATTCCCGGGGTTTTTTCAAGACAAAATCAAATTTTTACTTGTTTGGTCCTTTCGGTTTATCGTTATTGGCATGTTCGGGGGGACCGCCATGCCACGGCTTGCCTGGTTTGTCCGG
>CAYSFA010000077.1:0-13719 GCA_964430025.1 uncultured Anaerolineaceae bacterium
TAGTTTTATTGATTATTTTTTTACAATCGAGATTATTATATTTACCTGTTTGAGGGAGAAGTAATGAATTGCCCCTATTGTCATAGCGATAAATCAAGGGTTATAGATACGACTCACGATTCTCGAGGTGGAATTCGAAGACGTCGTGAATGCGAAAGCTGTAATCAACGCTTCAGTACCTATGAAAGGCCAATTCTTGCTACCCCTCTTATCATTAAAAGAGATGGAACCAGAGAAGAATTTGATCGTGAAAAATTACATCGCGGCATTCGAATCGCATGTGTTAAAAGGCCAGTAACGGCAAATCAAATAGATTCTCTCGTTTCTGAGATTGAAATATCCTTGCAAAAAATGGGGCGAGCTGAAGTCTCATCAAGAGTTGTTGGAGATATGGCGTTTAATGGTTTAAAAGAGCTGGACCTGATTGCTTACATTCGATACGCTATCGTCTATCTTCGCCTTGATGACCTGGATGAAATTAGAAAAGAAATCGATCGATTATTAGAATCATAATACTCGTTTGGAGGAAAAATGACTGTTGAAAACGTTACAAACCAAAAAGTCAGTTCTTTTGGATTGAAAGAAACACCACCTATTCCAGAAGGATTGCCGAACATAGAACTTACCGATAATTCAAGGCAAGTTCTCGAAAAGCGATATCTCCGACGAGGAAATGATGGAAAACCAGTCGAAACGGTTGAAGAAATGTTTTGGCGTGTTGCTTACCATGTTGCCCTGGTAGAAAACACCTGGGGAGAGGACCCAATTACGAGTGCAAAAGAGTTTTATCGGATGTTGATCGATAAACGCTTTTTTCCAAACTCACCCACCTTCACCGGAGCAGGCACCCCTTTAGGGCAATTAGCAGCATGTTTTGTTCTTCCCATTGATGATGACATGGGGAAAACATCTGCGGGAATCTTTCAAACTTTACGAGATGCGGCTTTAATTCAACAAACCGGTGGTGGAAACGGTTTCAGTTTTTCCAGATTACGCCCCAAAAACACCATTGTAAAATCCTCTGCCGGTAACGCTACAGGTCCGGTAGGCTTTTTGCGGGTTTATGATCATGCTTTCGGGGAAGTAGCCCAGGGTGGCACACGCCGGGGTGCAAACATGGCAGTATTAAGAGTTGATCACCCTGATATTGAAGATTTTATTGCCTGTAAATCCAATGAAAACGCCATTACCAACTTCAACATATCTGTTGGGATCACTGATAAATTCATGCATGCTGTCGAAAATGACGACGATTGGGAACTCCGTTTTCCGGATGTTACCCACCCTGATCACAAAAAATATGAGGGAACCATCGATAAAATTGAAGCAGATGGGTTTCCTATTTTGACCTACAAAACCATTAAAGCAAGAGAATTATTCTCAAAAATAGTCAAACAAGCACATCATAACGGTGAGCCGGGGGTTCTTTTCCTGGATGCTGCGAATCGTTCCAATCCAGTCCCCCATCTCTATGCCTTGGAAGCAACCAATCCTTGTGGGGAACAATGGCTAGGACCTTATGAAAATTGTTGTCTGGGATCGATCAATGTCTCCCGCCACATCGATGAGAATGGTGTAATTGATTGGGAGTTATTGCGTCGAGATGTGGAATCATCCACGATCTTTTTGGATGATGTGATTGAAGCGAATGCTTACGTTCCCGCAGTTCCTCAATTACGGGAATCTGCCTTGCGAGCCCGAAGAATTGGTTTAGGAGTAATGGGTCTAGCGGATATGATGTACTACGCCGGAATTCGCTATGGTTCTCCTGAAGGGCAAGAATTTGGTGCCCAGGTCATGGAATTCGTTCGATACCACTCCATGCTCACTTCCATAAAACTGGCTGAAAAACGTGGGCCATTCCCTGCGATCAAAGGCTCAATTTATGATCCGGAAAACATTACCTGGGAACCTCCTCATAGCATCGTCGATTATCAAAATGATTACGGACGACCAGAAATAGATTGGGATTCAATCCTCGAGAAAATCAAGTTATATGGAATCCGAAATGCCGCACAGACCACTGTTGCTCCAACCGGGACAATCTCCACAGTTGCCGGGTGCGAAGGATATGGTTGTGAACCTGTCTTTGCATTGGCATATATCCGTCATGTAAATGACAACGGGAATGACCTTAAGCTCACTTACGCCAGCCCAGCATTCGAAAAAGCACTCATCCGCCTGGGAATGGACGAGAAACGCCGCCAGGAAATATTTAATCAGGTGATGCAGGAAGGAAGCTGCCAGAATATTGACGAGATTCCCACATTCGTACGAAATGCGTTTGTTGTCTCATCAGATATCAGCGCGGAGGAACATGTCCGGATGCAAGCAGCCTTACAGGCTTTTGTGGATAATTCACTTTCGAAAACGATCAATTTTCCACCGAATGCAACTGAGGACGATGTTGCGACCGCTTACCAGCTTGCCTGGGAATTGGGTTGTAAAGGAATAACGGTCTATGTTACCGGTTCACGAGAAACCGTTGTACTCGAAACCCACGGGACCGCCAAGGAAAAGGTGAAAGATTTACCAAAAGAGGGCTCCGTAGTGGCTGCGAGTGAACAATCTGTTCTTTGGTCGGAAAGCAAAAAACCACGCCCACGCTATTTGACAGGATTCACCTATCAAATAGGCACACCCCTTGGAAAAGCCTTCGTGACAATAAATGAAAATGGGGATTACCAGCCATTTGAGGTATTTATCAACTCAGCCAAGGCTGGTTCGGATACAGCCGCTGTCTCCGAAGCGATAGCACGTTTGATTTCCTATATCCTACGGCTTATTTCCCCTGTTGAACCAAGTAAACGACTGCGTGATATCATAAGCCAAATGAATGGCATTGGCGGTGGTAGACCACTTGGCTTTGGTCCTAACCGTGTCCGCTCCCTTCCAGATGGACTTGCTCAAATCATGACTGATTATATTCAGGGACGTGAAGAACGGTTATCCGGGATGCCCGTTAACGGACAACCTAAAAACGGCGGGAAACCATATGTCGAAGTCCCCGCAACACAGCACATGATGCAAATCGGAGATCTCTGTCCAGAATGTGGAGAAGCAGCGTTCGTCAATGAGGAAGGCTGCCGGAAATGTTACGCCTGCGGCTACTCTGAGTGCTAGCGATTATCCAAAAAATAAAAAATACAAGCGAGATCAGATCTCGCCTGTATTTTATTACCCACTAACCATCAACTCCGATAATCCTCGAATCACAAAGCCATTTGAAAAGACTGGTTTGCTCACCAGGTGCAGCCCTGGGAATCGCTCCAATAGAATCCGGAAAACGGTCTGCAATTCCAATCTTGCCAATGGGGCACCTACGCAATAATGCGTCCCAAGCCCAAAGGTCAATAATGGGTTATCGGTTCTGGTGAGGATAACTTCATCCGGTTTTTCAAAGCGACGTTCATCCCGGTTGCCAGAAATGTACATTAATGCCAGTTCCTGCCCCAGTTTAAACTCATAGCCTTTGTACTCCATATCTTCTAATACGTATCGCTCAAACATTGGCAAGGGTGTCTCAAAGCGCAACAATTCATTAACTGCCGTCTTCAACAATGCATCCCCTTCACCAACTTCGATCGCTTGTTTGAGTTCTGTCAGAACATCAGGGTATTTCAGCAAAGTCATTAATCCCAAAGAGGACCCATTAACGGTAGCCTCGTGACCGGCATTCAACAAGAAAATGCTGGTGGCAGCTAATTCTTCATCTGTCAAACGGCTGCCATCGAATTCTGCTGATGCAAGCATGCTGATTAGATCATTCTGCGGTTGTGCACGGCGTTCAGCAGCCAATTCCAAAACAGTTTCCATGAAAGCATCTGCTGCCTGGTTTGCATTTTCCACATCTTCATCCGTGTAATTCATTTCATACATCTTGACGATCGCGGATGACCATGGTCGTAAGTTAGGTCGGATGGGTTCAGGAATTCCTAATAAATCAGCAATCATTGCCACCGGTAAAGGTTCCGCGATTTCAGAAACGAAATTAAAAGGCTGATTCTGAGGAACAGCGTTAATCAAAGCATGAGTGGTTGCTTCTAACTTCTCTCTCAGACTTTCAACTTGTCTTGGGGTAAAGACTTTCGAAACCAATCCTCGCATGCGTGCATGGGCTGATCCTTCCATATCCATAAAGACTCTATCCTGAAATCGCCGAAAAGGTGCTAACCGTGGGTCCGGTGGTGGCCAGCCCAATTCTTCACGACTATATAAATGCAGCATTCCACGACCAAATCGTTTATCTCTCAAGATCGTACTGATATCTTCATGCAAATTGACGAAGATCCGGTCGTAGTTTGGATCATAAAAAACTGGTAATTCAGACCGCAACCAAGTTAATTCACGATAAGGATTGGCTATGAAATCCGGAAAATTCAAGGATATGGTGTGGATAGGTATTTCTTTCATCTTCCCTCTCTTATTATTTCAATTGATTTTATTTTAAATCATCAGGTAAGATTAAGACCTGATTTGTACTAGCCATAACTAAGACAATTAACAATTATGATAACTTAATTGCAAAAGAACTTATTCGCATTAGAATCAAAGTATGAAACGGTTATTTTTAATGGTGCTCATATCGAGTTTTCTTTCGTCCTGTACAGCATTGGAAAATGCAGCTTATACAAAAACAAGTGAGGTGATGACAGAAACTGCCCTTCATTTTTCCGCCACCCCTTCCAACACTCCATCCTTCACTGCGACCTCTACTCCCACAGCAACCGCAACATTCACCTCCGCCCCAACCATTACCTCAACTTCAACACAGACCTTAACCCCTACCATCACCCTCACCCCAACAATCTCGCCTACTCCGACTTATGACTTTCCGGATGTTGAGGTACACACACAAGCCCATTGCCGTTATGGCCCATCATCTGCTTATCTACACGCAGCTGATTTGTACCCGGGAGATAAAGGAGAAGTACAAGGGCGTTATGTAAACAGTGCCTGGTTGTACGTGAAATTTGAAAAGCTGAAATACTGGTGTTGGGTTTCCCCTTCTGTTATTGATGTCACCGGAGATATTAGCCCAATCCGTTATCTCATCCCGAATTTACAAACAATTGGTTCAAATATGTATGGACCACCTCAGAATGTTCGAGCTTCGCGAAATGACGATTCTGTAACGATCACCTGGGATCAAATGAGCATGACCGAAGACGATGATCGTGGTTATTTCATCGAAGCCTGGATTTGTCAGAATGGGCTATATCTCTGGTATACAGTTTCATTTCCCAACCAATACACAACCAGTTACACGATTGAGGATGAACCAGGTTGCAAATACCCTTCCTCAGGAGAAATCTACACGGTAGAAAAGCATGGTTATTCGCCCCCTGTTCAAATTCCCTGGCCGCAACCTTAGAGAATTTCGGCGAAAAAGCATTTAAGGTATTCTCCTTCAGGAAAACTGATAGGATGATCGACAGCATGGGAAGTTTTGAGGATGTCTTGCATGTTACGCCCACTTCTAGTGATTTCCTGTTGTATCGCTTCAAAGAATTGTTCTGAGGAAATTCTACTCGAACAGGATGCCTGCACAAGAATTCCTCCTGGATTGATTAATTTCAGTGCCAATCTTGTCAATTTTCTATAGCTTTTAAGCGCTTGGGGAATTTGTTTTGCATTTTGTGCAAACATCGGCGGATCCAAAATAACCATGTCATATCTTTTCTTGTGGCTGGCTGCATTTTGTAAGTATTCAAATGCGTCCTCTTCAACGATCATATGCCTTTGAGATTGCACACCACCTTCACCAAAATTGTGATGGAAATTTCGGTTCGCAGACTCCAATGCAAAATGATTTAAATCAACGCTGGTGATGCTTTTTGCTCCTCCTGCTGCAGCATATACAGAAAACCCACCATTGTATGAAAATACATTTAAAACATTTCTGTCTACTGCCATTTCTCCTACTTTGGAGCGATTGTCCCGTTGATCCAAATAAAAACCGGTCTTATGTCCTACTTTGGGTTGAGCTTCAAAAAGTAAATTATTTTCTCTGAATAGAATAAAATCATCGATTTTATCTCCATCGATAATCATCCCATCGAACAAACCAAACCTTGAATTTACTTCTTGCTCCACGTTTCGGCTCAATCTCAATACTACAGATCTGTAAGGAAACGTCTCTTGTAAACATTCAATCAACAGTTTGAAATGTGGAATCCAAGCTATCGTGTAAAGTTTTATAACGAGAATTCGGTCATACCGATCTACAACCAGGCCAGGGAAATTATCATTCTCCCCATGCACCAAACGAAAACCATTCGTTTTTTTCAGGTCAATCCCATTGCGTTTTTCAATCGCCCCTGACAACCGGTTAGAAAACCAATCCTTGTTAATCTCAGCTGGGTTGAAGTATTGCATCAATCGAATTCTAATGGGTGAGGATGGATCCCAAAGCCCTAAAGCCAAAAACTTACGGTTTTGATCAAAAATAACAGCGAAATCACCAGAATCCCCAGCGTGACTGACAGATGTGATCGAATTTTCAAAGATCCATGGATGTCTTTGTTTGATTTTTTCTTCAGCCACTCTTGAAACACGCACTGCAAGATTTCGTCTTTGGTTGTTTCTACTAATTTCAATCAGTTGATCAATCATTTATACATTATAAAGTGCCAGGTTGTTTATGTATTCATAATTTACAGTATTCGATAGAAATTTAAATAGGAAAATAACATTTTACAAGCTATGTTCCACTCAAATATTTGAGCTTATTGTCATATAATAATAATTAACCCAATTTTTAGGAGGAAAAAATGAGATACGCAATTTCAGGGACAGTATTACAAAGCCTGGAGGTTCAACTAGATGCAGGTGAGACGATGTTCACAGAATCCGGTGGAATGTCCTGGATGAGTGATGGCATTGAAATGGAAACCAACACCCGCGGTGGCCTCATGTCAGGCCTGGGTAGAGCATTATCCGGAGAATCATTATTCATGACCACGTACACCAGTCGAGTCCAGAATGGTATGATCACCTTCACCCCGGAAGCACCTGGAAAAGTTCTCCCCCTTCAACTCGCCCCCAATCAAATGATCATTACTCAAAAAGACGCCTTTATGTGTGCACAGGGTTCTGTAAAGATTGAAATGCACTTTAGAAAGAAATTAGGAGCTGGCCTTTTTGGTGGTGAGGGATTCATATTGCAAAAATTAACTGGTCCTGGCGTGGCTTTCCTCGAAATACCTGGCGAAGTTAAAGAGTACAATCTTGCCGCCGGACAACTTCTTAAAGTCGACCCAGGTCATATCGCAGCTTTTGATCCTACTGTCAATTATGATATCCAGATGGTAAAAGGATTGAAAAACATCGTTTTCTCCGGTGAAGGTCTTTTCCTGGCAACATTATCTGGACCTGGACGAGTCTGGTTACAGACGATGCCTATTGCCAACCTGGCTCGTAAAATCAGCAAGTATATTCCAACCAAAAGCAGTTAATTCTTTATCCTTTGAGTTAAAGCTCTGAGAAAATCAGGGCTTTTTTTATTGCATATATCGAAGTTTCTTGCTTTCTCGTATTTCATGTAGAATCGGTTATGAGACCATAAAAAAGGAAAAAATTATGTCAAAACATCTTGTGCTAGTTGCTGGAAATATTGGTTCAGGGAAAACATCATTAACCGAGCGAATTGGCTCACGTCTTAGGTGGCGAACTGCTTATGAATCTGTCTCCGATAACCCTTATTTGCCAGATTTCTATGCCAATATGGCAAAATGGTCATTCCATTTACAAGTGTTCTTCCTGGGTCATCGGGCAGATCAACATTTGGAAATGGCTAACGATCCCCGTTCATTGATTATTGACAGAAGCATTTACGAGGATGCCTATATTTTTGCAAGAGCATTACATGATATGGGTAATATTTCCGAACGGGACTACCGGACTTATCGGAAAATATTCGATCTAATTATTCAGAATTTACCGGCTCCGGCTTTACTGGTTTTTCTCAAAGCTCCGGTCTCCGTATTACTGGATCGAATCCAAATGCGAGGGCGTAGCATTGAGACTGGGATCAGTGAAGATTACCTTAAAAGATTGGAAACCTATTATGAAGAATGGATGCAATCATTTGACCTATGTCCCGTGTTAACTATTCGCACGGATAATCTCGACTTCGTCCATCAACCAAAACATTTGGAGTTGGTAGTCAATCGGATTCAGGATAAATTAACCGGTAAAGAAGAAATGGTATTTACCGAAAATGGTCAATAATTTATCTATTCCGGGAAAGAAAAAACCTTATGTGATGGCCCATCGAGGGAATAATGTGTTGTGTCCTGAAAACACGTTAGCTTCATTCAAACAAGCGTTGGAGGATGGAGCAGATATTCTTGAAACTGATTTACAAATCAGCAAAGACGGTCATTTTATGTGTATTCATGATGGCAGCCTTGATCGAACAACAAACGGGAAAGGATTGGTTTCCGATTATTCACTTGAAGAATTGAAAGATTTTTCAGCTTGTTATGGAAGGGAAGAATTCATTGAAGAAAAAATTCCTACCCTCACTGAATTAGCTGCAATTCTCCCGGAAAATGTTGCACTTGCTTTGGAGTTGAAAACTGACCGGTTTCTGGAAACAGGAACTTGCCAGCAATTGATCCAACTTCTCGATGACACAGGCATTCGTAATCGTACTTTTATCATTTCTTTCTCCAAAGAACGAGTAATGACGGTTCATGCACTTGCCAAAGATATTCCAGCCGGGTTAATATCGATGTCTGGTCTCACCCCAGACTCTGACATGCAAATAATTGGCCCTTTTTGGCCTTTAATTTTTATCAACCCATTCTATATCCGCAAAGTTCGCAAACAAAACCAGATCATCTGTCCCCTCGACCCTACCCCTGATTCTCGGTTGTGGATTTATCAAATAATGAAAGTGGATGCAGTTCTAACCGATAACCCCAAAGAAACCTGCAAGAAGATTAAGAAATATGATTGAAAAAAGAAAGACTCTTATCCTCACAAATTTTCAGGGGGAAGAAGACATTCTATATGCTGCACAGATGACAAAAAATGAGAGTTGGCACAGTGAAACTGCCGCTGAGTTTCGTTGTTACATGGATTATGATCCCCAAGGTTGCTTGATCGCGGAGCTGGATGACCAACCTGTTGGAATCTGCATTGCAACACCATTTCAAAATGCAGGCTTTATCGGTGAGTTGATCGTGGATAAACCTTTTCGCAACCAGGGAATCGGGCGTAAACTGATGAAGGAAGCTATTCGTTTCTTGTCATCCAGGGGAATCAAAACAGTATTTCTGGATGGCGTTCCCAAAGCTATATCGCTGTATGAGTCAATAGGATTCTCTCCACTCTATCGATCATTAAGGTTTTTCGGGCAGGTAGATGCTCTAGAATCTCCCCAAATCAGACAGGTTACAAAGAAAGACTGGGAAGCAATCTTTGAACTGGATCTATCCGTCTTTGGAGAAGACCGTAGTTTTTATCTTCGAAATCGCTTTGAAACACACCCAGAACTATCCTTTGTATTAGAGACAGCAGGCGAGATTCAATCGTTTTTACTGGGAAGAGTTGGCAACGGGGGTTGGGTCTCCGCAGGACCATGGGTTATGAACCCGGAATGTCCCGACCCATTAGAAATACTAGCCTATTTCCAGGCGAAGATCGGAAATCAGCCATTTAGTATTGGAATTTTGGAGCCTAACAAGAAAATTATTAGTCAGATCGTATTAGCAGGGTTGCAACCATCAAACGACCCACCTACCCGCATGAAATTAGGTAGTGGAATTGATCTTGGCATTCATCCCTGGTGTATGGCGATTGGCTCACCTGCAAAGGGATAATCTCCACCGAAATTCCCTTTTAACTTTAGCTCCAATCGCGCAAGAAAAATTTTATGTCTCTTGGTGGTAAAGTAACCATCTTATCATCCAGAACAAAAGTTTTTTCGTTTCTGGTGAAATTAAAGGCAATTCGATGGTTCCCTCTTTGGATAACTGCAACTCCATCTGGTAAATCGATCATTCCTTCACAGCGAACACTTTGTGCAAAGAACTTCAAGATTGATTTTAATTGATCATGATTGGGGTAGAAACCCAGATAATATACGATTCCTGCCCCAAACTGGTGTTCGGTGATCGCCGCCTTCCCCGAGAGAGGTCCTCCGAGGTATCTGGCGAGGACATTTACAACCTCCCCTTCATCAGGTTCGATTGCTTCAGTCCAAAAACCAGCCTCCCCTGTTAATCCGGGGACTTCCGAACGCAAGATAAACTGGACTCTATCTGGCAAAGACTGCCAATCGCTAATTGTTCCCCCGATTAATGAACGTAACAATCCTGGCAAAGGTTCATCACCCATTATATTGTTTTCATTCTTGCTTCCAGCCCTTGCACCAAACAATAAAGAACCACCACGAGCAACATAGGCTTCCAGTTTTTCTGTATTTTCCTGATTGACAATAAAAGCCAACGGGGCAATCACTAATCGATAATCATTGAAATCCGATTGATATGGAATGATATCAACCCCTACCCCAAGCTCCACCAAAATTCTATAATAAGCGAAAACAGTGCGTAAATAATCATAATCCTTCCGGTGTGGTTGAATTTTTACCCCCCACAAATCATCAAAATTCGCGAGGATTGCCACGGATGAATTAAGTGATTCTTCTCTCAATTGTTGTAATACAGGTGCTTCCGGTAGAATATTCTTTATTTCTTTGTATCCAATATCGGGAGAACCATCATGCTTGAATAAACCGGATTGGTAATTTTCCTGGGCAAATCTCGTTGCGCGCCAACGGTTGAACAAAACCGCATCCGCCCCATTGGCTGCGGCGTACCAGGTCCATAATCGAATCGTTCCACCGCGAATCCCTGTATTGATTTCAGCCCAATTTGTTTGTCCCACTTGTTGTTGCATAATCCAGAATGGCTTTGTTCGTCCACCTCGAACCCAGGAATGTAAAAAACCGGTGATATATGGATCACCAACATCATATGAAAATTCAGGAATTACCTCCCCTGGCGCATAAAGTCTTTTTGTGAGTAACTCGGCATATCCTGTCGGATAAGAATTAGAAGACAAAAAGTCCAAAGATTGTGATAATTTATGCGTATCAAAATCGAAGTGGATTAAATCCGGATTGTGGGATATGAACTGGTTTTCTGATAAATTATTGATTATTTCTATTTGTAAACGAGCAAACTTAAGAAATGAATCAGAACTAAATCGATAATAATCCAATAGTTGGGATGGATTGGGTGTGGCGACAGTTCGATTTGGTGGAAAAATCTCATCCCAATAGTTGTACACCTGACTCCAAAAAACAGTTCCCCATGATTCATTTAAATTTTGGATCGTTTGGTATCGTTCAATTAACCATTCCCGAAACTGACCTGCACAACGATCGCAATAACATCGCACGGAATTATTTGCACCAATTTCATTGTCAATTTGCCAACCTATTACGAAAGGGTTATGTCCATATCGTTCAGCCATTGTTGAAACTAATCTTTCGGTAAGGTTGTGAAAGACGGGGTTATTCGGGCAATAATGTCGACGTGATCCAAAATTCTTTGATATTCCATTATCACCTACAGGTAAGATATCCGGATGAGAATTAATCATCCAGGATGGAGGTGCAGAGGTTGGTGTGCAAAGGACAACTTGCAAACCTTCATTTCCGAATATGTTTATGATTTTATCCAGCCATCCCCACTCAAAGGCTTTTGGATTTGGTTCCATTTTATGCCAGGCATACTCCCCGATCCTGACAATTTTTAATCCTAATTCACGCATTGCAACAGCATCCTTGGACCAAATCTCCTCAGGATATTGTTCAGGGTAGTAGCAAACACCTAATTTCATCTTCTTTGTCCTTGTGTGATTGAGAGTGGGGATATGAGTGTTAAGACACTTTTACTTGATTATATATCGGTTAAGAAAAATCTTCCTTGCAGGCAATTATCTATTCGGTTCGTTTTGATATTACTTATAATGAGTATTGGAAGGTAAACCTCATGATTTAAATTCTGCAACTTTACGAACTCCTTTACGTATATTAAGATGTAACTAAACTGGAGAAAAATTGAACAACGTTGATCAAAGTGTTCTGACACAAGCAAGGGAAGGTGATGAAAGTGCTTTCTACCAAATAGTAGATTGTTTTCAACAACCCGTATTTAACTTGTGTTTCAGGATGCTAGGCAATGTGGAAGCGGCAGAAGATGCAGCCCAGGAAACCTTTTGGAGGGCATATCAATCGATACAGAAGTACAACCCTGATCGATCCTTTGGGACATGGATAATGTCTATCGCTGCGCATTATTGTATAGATCAACACCGTAAAAAGAATGTACCCGTAACTGACATTGATGATTTTTTAACCGAAACTGCCCCAGACCACAACACACCTAACCCTGAGGCAGTCACCTTACAAAATGAATATCAAAATCAAATTCAGGAACTTCTCAATGAATTACCTGAGTTGGACAGAGCAGCAATCGTTCTAAGGTACTGGCATGAATGCTCCGAAGAAGAAATTAGTGGAATGCTGGATATTTCCGTCTATGCCGTGAAAAGTCGTTTACATAGAGCCAGGAAAAAATTAGCGTTTTTATGGCAAAGCAGCAACCAAGTATCTCCGAATGTAGAAAGGATGAAAAATGGATCACCAGCCTTTTGAAGAATTGATTTTTTCAAACAAGAATTTAATGGAGAACAATAAAAAGGTATTATCAAATCATTTATCTGAATGCAGACAATGTGCAGATCTGAGTGAATCCTGGAATCAAATTGAATCAGTTTTGATGCAATCAACGATGGTTTCACCTAGAAAAGGGTTTACTTCGCGCTTTGCACAAAACTTAGTGGTCAAAAAACAGCAGGAACAACAAAGACAATCAATCAAATATCTGGTGATTATCGGAATAGTTCTTTTGGGGTTAACCACTCTCTTAATTACATTATTGGTTATGTCATATTCTCCTGGACAAATAATTATCGGTTCAACGTCGTTAGTTACCAGTGGCGTCCAGGCTTTTATCAATATTCGAACAATGGTTTATGGTTTTCTATACGGATTACCTCCATTAGCAATTTCCGCAATCTGGTTAATAATTGCAGCTTGGGGAATGATAATGACACCAATTTGGGGTGTAGCGGTATGGAAAGCAACCAAACAAGGAGTTGTACAAAAATGAAACTTAAAACTATCTTTCTCAACTTATTCATTCTGATCACCTTATTGGTGGGACAGGTCGCGATCGTTTCCGCGAATGCAGTTTCGGACACGCCACCTCCCATTAATGAGGATAAAGTGGTGATTGGTCAATCATTCACTTTAAAAGAAAACCAGGAATTGAATGGGGATTTAGCAATCATCGGAGGGTCAGTTTCTCTCCGGCAAGGATCTCAGGTTAATGGAAGTGTTGTCATCATTGGTGGTCTCATTGAGATTGATGGCAACATCACAGGGGATGTTCAGGCAATCGGTGGGACCATTACTCTTAATGAGACCGCTGTGATTGAAGGGTCTATTTATAATTTTGGCAGTAACTTGCGCCAGATCGATGGTGCAAGAGTTGATGGATCGCAGATTTCTAGCCTTCCCTTTGAATTTGATTTTGACAAATTAGACATCCCGGATACGACGGTTATACCTTATGAAGCTGCCAGAAAAACTACTGGGTTCATCACCAGGTTTATCTGGGCAATTCTGCAAATCAT
>CAYSFA010000078.1:0-11949 GCA_964430025.1 uncultured Anaerolineaceae bacterium
GTTCTTCTACTACTTTGGTGGGGAGTGCCAGTCTGATCAGCAAAGTCTACTTCCCGAGGATGGTTATCCCGATTGCTGGGGTGCTTTCTGGTCTGGTGGATTTTTTGGGTTCGTTAGTCGTGTTAATCGTGATGATGCTGGTATTCCAAATTATTCCCACCATCAATTTATTACTGCTCCCGGTATTCCTGCTCCTGGCTTTGTTAACAGCTTTGGGATTTGGCCTGTGGTTGTCAGCACTCAATGTGCGTTTTCGAGATATCAATCATCTTGTCCCATTCATTATCGAAATTTGGAAATATGCAACGCCGGTTATCTATGGCAGCACTTTAATCCCTGAAAAATTTCGCTTTATCCTTGGGCTAAACCCAATGACCGGTGTGGTAGAAGGCTTTCGTTGGGCAATTCTTGGAACTCAATATGTTGAAAGCTTTAATCCTGGTCCTTTATTTATTGTGTCAATCAGCATTTCCCTGGTTGTGCTCGTCTCAGGCATCATATTCTTTAGAAACACAGAACGAACATTTGCGGACATAATCTAAATGACAGATATTGCAATTCATGTAGAAAACCTATCCAAAAAATATAAGCTAGGGGCGATGTATGAACGTCAGGATACATTACGCGATCTCCTGGTTTCTTCTATTCGTTCTCCTTTTACAAAGAGACTCAAATCCGACAATCAAATTCTGTGGGCTCTCAAAGATGTAAGTTTTGATATTGAACGAGGGTCAGTTGTTGGTATTGTTGGGCGGAACGGTGCAGGCAAGAGCACTCTCTTGAAGGTTCTCTCGCGTGTGACTGATCCAACCAGTGGTATTGGCGAAATTCGTGGTCGGGTAGGATCTCTATTGGAAGTTGGTACCGGGTTTCATCCCGAATTAACCGGAAGAGAAAATATTTATCTCAATGGTGCCATCCTGGGAATGAAGCGCACTGAGATTGAACAAAAATTTGATGAAATCGTAGATTTCTCGGAAGTTGAGAAATTCATAGATACCCCAGTTAAAAGATACTCAAGCGGGATGTATTTACGCTTGGCTTTTGCAGTAGCCGCCCATTTAGAACCAGATATTCTGGTTGTGGATGAAGTGCTCGCTGTGGGTGATGCGGAATTTCAACGGAAATGCCTCGGGAAAATGAGTGATGTCGCGGATCAGGGCAGAACGGTTTTGTTTGTCTCGCATAATATGTCCGCTATCTTGCGATTGACTAGTGAAACCATCGTTCTGGAAAAAGGAAAAATCGTCAAACGTGCTCCCTCGGTGGAAGCTGTGGATTATTACCTTTCCAGTGGTTTTGCTGAAACGGGGGAACGCTATTGGGAAGATGATGAGGTGCCACACAATTCAGCACCTTTCAAACCAATCGCACTGAGAATCAGGAATGACGATGGAATGGTTGTCAATACAGTTCGTTCTATTGAGAAAATGTCTATTGAATTTGAATATGAATTGTCAGAACCAGTCACCGGACTCCGTGTAGGTTTTTACCTGATGAGTTCCAGAGGTGAATTCATTTTCACCACTTTTGATACCGACGAACCAAAAACTTTTGATGAATTATCCATGCGTGAAACCGGAAGATATACCAGCCGGTGTGAAATTCCAGCTGATACATTCAATGAAGGAAGATTCGTCATTGGTGTAAATGCCAGTACATATCGAATCAAGCGATATTTTCAGGATGAACGTGCTATCACCTTTAATGTTGATCCTGCAGGTGCACCGGGGATGCAATGGCCAGAGCAAAGGCTCGGCCCAATTCGCCCAAGACTAAATTGGAAAATTGAGAAAAAAATATGACAATCGTTGGAAAAGAAGCAATAAAGAAATTTTTTGGAAATATTCCATACACTGCTGAACTATATTGGTTATTCAGGCAACAAGGGAAACCAATCAATCGTTTTTCCTTGCAACCGCTTGATAAGCATTTGCCAGAGATGGTTGATCATGTCACTCAGTTAAGAGAGAATGCGCAAGCTGGCAAAAAAGTATTTGTGTTTGCAACTTTACATTATTGGATTGAACATGCGACCTTATTGAGCTTATCACTTTCAGTTTTAGGGCATGATGTAACCTTAGGATATTTGCCTTTTTATGAGTGGAGATTACCAATCAATCGTTTCGATTTACGAAGACAAAACCTCTATGCCAAAAAAGTTTTAGCAAAAACCGAAAAACTGATCAAGCCAATCTCCTTTTTATCCAAAAGAGCCCCTTACGTTTCCTTGCCAAATGAATTGGAAAAAGCTGTAGAGGAATTAAGTGTTTTTGATTCCCAATATACAGATCAAATAGAAGATATAGACAAAGAAAGCGTTATCTACAAATTACGACATCGCAGAAACCGCGATGCAGCTCAATCGATATTAGCCTGGCTGCGATCAGAAAAACCGGATGTTGTTATTGTTCCAAATGGCACCATCATGGAATTAGGTGTTTGTTATCGAGTGGCAAAATTTCTAAAAATCCCAACTATAACCTATGAATTTAGTGATCAACGTAACCGGTTTTGGATAGCCAAAAATAGTGAAATCATGCATCAGAACACGGATGATCTTTGGAATGCAAAATTAGACGAAAAACTAAGCGAAGAGCAGCTGGAAAAAGTCCGTTCGTTGATGATTTCCAGACAAAAAGCCAGCCTTTTTGAAAATTTCTCTCGTTTATGGCAGGGTGTTCCCACCCAAGGCGCAGAAAAAACCCGAAAAAACGTCGGGCTGGATGATCGCCCCATAGTCTTATTAGCCACCAATGTATTGGGAGACAGTCTCACCCTTGGTCGCCAGGTGTTTACCAAAAGCATGGCTGAATGGATAGAACGAACTGTACAATATTTTGTACCCCGTAATGATACTCAACTGGTCATTCGGGTTCACCCGGGGGAGATAAAAACTCGCGGTGTGTCTATTGTGGATACAGTCCATAAATTGTTGCCGGAATTACCTCCACACATTCATATGATCAAACCGGAAGACAAGATCAACACCTATGATCTGGTTGAAATCACTGATATTGGCTTGGTTTACACTACTACAGTTGGGATGGAAATGGCGATGAGTGGTATTCCAACCATTGTTGTAGGTCAAACACACTACCGGAATCGCGGTTTCACGATTGATCCTGATTCTTATGTGAATTACTACAAATTGTTAGGTTCCTTGTTAGAAAATCCATCACAAAATCGATTAAAACAAGAGCAAATTGATCTTGCGTGGAAATACGCTTATCATTTCTTCTTTGATTATCCAAAACCATTCCCGTGGCATTTAGTACGTATGTGGGAAGATTATAAAGATCATAACATTATGGACGTCATGTCCACGGAACTATATGCTGAGTATGCTGATTCTTTCAATTACCTGGTAGGGGAACCGATTCAATGGAACAAACCAATACCTGAAGGTGCGAATTAATGAGCGAATCCGAAGTTAAACAACAAGTACGAAATTTTTATGATCAAATTGGCTGGAAACTCGAGTCCGATGGTTTCTATCAAAATGCAAGATATGAAGATTTACGTCCTGTAGCCAGTGAATATATAGAGAAATGCCATTTACGGATAAATCGTCATTTGGTTAAGGATGGAAAGTACCTTTTGGATGCTGGCTCAGGGCCGATTCAATATCCCGCTTATTTAACTTATATGGATGGGTATCAATATCGCCTCTGCATGGACATATCCATTGTAGCTCTTCAGGAGGCAAGAAAACGAATTGGTGAGAAGGGTTTGTTTGTTGTCGGAGATGTGGCTCAACTACCTTTTGAGGATTCAAGCTTTGATGGAATCGTCTCTTTGCACACCTTACACCATTTGCCTATAGAAGAGCAGAAAAAATCCTACCGGGATATATATCGGGTCCTGAAAAATGGAAAAAATGCCGTTCTGGTAAATGGTTGGACGAAATCAAAATTGATGTCTCGATGGGCATGGCTTCAAAGTTTAATGGAAGGAATTGGAAACCTCGTTTTACGTTTGAAAGGAAAGAAAAATGTTACCCCTACCCAAAAAGATGTTGCAAATCAATCTGAAACAAAGGCTGTTCCTCAAAAACAAACCGGAACATTTGTAGAAAAACTGGATGCAAATTGGTTGCGTGGTGAACTTAAAGGAATGGAAATTGAAATTCTTGTCTGGCGTAGTGTCAGTGTTAAATTTATGAGAGCTGTATTTCACAAGGCACTTGCAGGAAAATTTTGGTTAAGAGTGTTGTACATTTTAGAAGAAAAATATCCAAAGTATTTTGGCGAAAATGGCCAATATCCTTTGATCATCATCCGAAAATAAAATGGAGAAAAATATGGAATGGTCAAATAAAGTAGTCCTAATCACCGGAGGAACCGGATCCTTTGGAAAGAAATTGACAAGAATCTTGTTGGATGAATACAACCCAGCCAAAATCATTGTCTTCAGCCGTGATGAATTAAAACAACATGAAATGCGTGCGGCAGGTTTTGATGCTCCAAATCTTCGATATTTTATCGGAGATGTCAGAGATGAATCGAGATTAAAAAGAGCCTTTGAAGGGGTGGATATTGTAATCCATGCAGCTGCTTTGAAACAGGTACCAGCCTGTGAATATAACCCCATGGAAGCCATTAAAACCAATATTTTAGGCAGTAGTAATGTTATTGATGCCGCTCTGGATGCCGGGGTTGAACGGGTAGTAGCATTGAGCACTGACAAAGCAGTTAACCCGGTGAATTTATATGGAGCAACCAAATTAGCTGCTGAAAAACTATTTGTTCAAAGCAACTCCTACGCTGGTGGAAGGAAAACTCGTTTTTCCTGCGTGCGCTATGGAAATGTTGTCGGTAGTCGAGGGAGTGTTGTGCCGGTATTTCTGAAACAACGCGCCAACGGAGAAATTACCGTCACGGATGATCGCATGACGAGATTCTGGATCTCCCTGGAACAAGGTGTTCGGTTTGTGATCCGATGTGCTGAACAAATGCATGGAGGGGAAGTCTTCGTGCCAAAAATTCCTAGTATGACCATTGTTGAATTAGCAAAAACGATTGCGCCGAATGCAAAAGTAAATGTGATTGGAATACGACCAGGTGAAAAATTGCATGAGGTTCTCATTTCCGAGGACGAAGCTAGAACAACTGTCGAGCTGGACGATATGTATGTTGTTCAACCTGCGGAAGCTTTGTGGTTCGGCCGTGCCTGGGAAAACCAAGGCAAGTTGATCACCGAAGAATTTCGTTATGCCAGCAATACCAACACGGAGTGGTTGGATGTAGATCAAATCAATTCCATCATCTTACCTATAGAACAAGACTTTCTGGCTGGAAAATTGTAAATGACACGTTTTCTCGTCACTGGCGCTAGTGGCTTGTTAGGATTGAACTTTTCCCTACATGTTGCAAAAACTCATGAGGTGGTTGGAACATTTAATCAGAACATATTAAGAAATGTCCCATTTCATGCAGTCGCGATTGATTTTTTTCAGGAGAAAAGTACCTTCGCCAGGTTTGACGAGATTAATCCGGATGTTGTTGTTCATTGTGCAGCGATGGCTAATTTAGAGGAATGTGAAAAACAACCAGAGTTAGCCCAGATAATCAATGCAGAGGTTCCAGGAAAAATAGCGAATTATTGTCAGAAAAATCAAATCAAATTTGTTCACATCTCCACCGACGCGGTTTTTAATGGCAGTAATGGAATGTACGCAGAATTTGATCAACCAAATCCTCTATCAGTGTATGCAAGAACAAAATTAGCTGGGGAGGACCATGTTCAAAAAGAGAATGACCAGGCGATTATCGCAAGAGTGAACTTTTTTGGATGGAGCATAACAGGGAGTAGAAGCCTCGCTGAATTTTTCTATAATAATCTTAAAGAAAATAATCCAATTAATGGCTTTATAGATGTCATCTTCTGCCCACTTTATGTATCATTATTAACTGATCTCATCCTGGAAATGGTAAAAAGGCAACTAATCGGACTGTATCATGTTGTCTCCTCCAATTCCATGTCTAAATATGATTTTGGTTGTGAAATTGCTGATAAATTTAAATTTGATCAATCACTAATTCATCCTATTTCAGTAGATAAGGGAAATCTTGTCGCAGAAAGGTCAAAAAACCTCACACTTTCAACAGAGAAATTGACTCTTGATCTTGGCAAACCTCTTCCCACAATACAGCAAGGAATTCAATCATTCTTTGAAGACCATGAAAATGGGTATGCTAAGAAAATTCTGCAATTAAGTTATGCAACAAATTGATAGAAAAGGTAGGAAAAAATGGAAATAAAAATTGGAAATAAAGTGATAGGAAAATCTCATCCAACCTATTTCATTGCTGATATTGCTGCAAATCATGATGGAAGTTTAGATAGGGCGAAATATCTCATTCGCTTAGCCAAAAAAGCTGGCGCGGATGCTGCGAAATTTCAGAATTTCAAAGCTGACAAAATCGTTTCAGATTATGGGTTTAAGAATTTAGGTGGTCAACAATCACATCAGGCTAAATGGAAGAAATCTGTCTTCGAAGTGTATCAAGACGCTTCCATTCCTTTCGATTGGTCAAAAGAACTTAAAGAAACCTGTGATGAGGTAGGGATTGATTATTTTTCATCCCCTTATGATTTTGATGCCATAGATTATTTGGACCAATATATGCCTGCCTATAAAGTAGGATCAGGGGAAATAGATTGGATTGAAGCATTGCAACGCATGGCATCAAAAGGTAAACCAGTTATTCTGGCTACTGGTGCTTCCAATATTGGGGAAGTGCAGCGTGCTGTGCATGCAGTTATGCAAATCAACCCACAATTAGTTCTCATGCAATGTAATACCAATTACACAGGAAGCTTAGAAAACCTTAAGTACGTTAACTTGAATGTCTTGAAAACTTATGAAACATTATTCCCGGAAGTTATATTAGGATTATCTGATCATACACCTGGCCACGCAACTGTCCTGGGTGCAGTAGCTTTAGGGGCGCGGGTTGTGGAAAAGCATTTCACCGATGACACCAAACGCGAAGGACCTGATCATCCATTCTCCATGGATTCAGAAGCATGGGAAGAAATGGTTTTGCGCACACGAGAATTAGAAGCAGCCTTGGGTACGACTGATAAAGAGATTGAAGAGAATGAAAAGGATACAGCAGTCATCCAAAGACGATGTGTGCGTGCAGCAAGGGATCTAAAATCTGGCGAAATTATCACAAGAGAAATGCTCGACGTGCTCAGACCAGCAACTCCTGGTGCAATAAAACCATTTGAAATTGAAAATGTGATTGGCAGCAAAGTGTATGTTGACATCCCAGCTGGAAAAGAAATTCGCTGGACTGATGTGATTTAAGGCGGATCATCTTTATATGTCAGCTGCAAAAAAGGTACTCTACTTTAGTCGTGATTTTACGACGCATGATCAACGTTTCCTGACTTCATTGTCAGAGACTGATTATGAAGTCGCTTACCTTCGTTTGGAAAACAGGCAAACACGAAAACCAGAAGAAGTTCTTCCTAAAATAATAAAAATATTCCAGCCGTTGAACCACGATTCAAGTTTTACCTTTTCAAAAACCTGGAAAAATTTGAATCAGTTGAAAAAGATTATTCACGAATTCAAGCCGGACATAATTCATGCTGGGCCGATCCAAACCTGTGCTTTTTTGGCAGCTTTGTCCGGTTTTTCTCCCCTCATCACAATGTCCTGGGGTTCGGATATCCTTGTGGATAGCAATAAAAATTTCCTTTATAAATGGATTACAAAAAAGACATTACGAAAATCCGATCACTTTTTCGGAGATTGTGAAACAGTAAAAAATAAGGCGATCGATTTTGGTTTTCAGAAAGATAGAATCACCATTTTTCCTTGGGGAATCGATTTGGAAAAGTTTATTCCTGGAAATAATATATCTTTGAGAAATCAATTAAGTTGGCAAGATCACTTCATCATCCTTTCTTTACGATCCTGGGAGAAGATTTATGGAGTGGATGTGGTAGGTAGAGCTTTTGTTGAAGCAGTTCGTGAACTACCTGACATCCGATTAATATTATTGGGGGATGGATCACAAAGGGAGATGATCCATGAAATCATCACAAGTTCAGGAGTCTCTGATAAAGTCTATTTTGGTGGGTTGATTGATCAAAACAACTTGCCTGAATATTATCAAACAGCAGATCTTTATCTTTCTGCATCCTACAGTGATGGGTCATCGGTTTCATTAATGGAAGCATTGGCAAGCGGTTTGCCAACTTTAGTCTCGGATACTCCCAGTAATCAAGAGTGGGTCCAAGAAGGTGAGAATGGTTGGTTGTTTAAAGTTGGTGATGTTGAAGATCTGAAGAGAAAAATTAGTCTAATCTATGATAAACGAGAAAAATTATCAGAGATGCGCAAACAATCACGCTTGACTGCTGAGAATAAAGCTGATTGGCCCCTCAATTTTCAAAAATTATTGCAAGCCTACCAAAAGGTATTGTCCAATTAATGGTGTAGAAAAAAATGAGTATAAAAGATAAAAAAGTAGTCGCAATCATACAAGCCAGGATGACTTCCAGCCGTTTGCCAGGCAAGGTGATGAAAGAAATTGCGGGATTTCCAATGATCTTCCACGTGGTCAATCGAGTTGATTTAGCAAAATCGATAGATGAGGTTGTTGTGGCTACTACAATAGACCCGCAGGATGATCCAATCGAACAGTATTGTAATGAAAACAAGATCAACTGTTTCCGAGGACACCCTTATGATGTTCTGGATCGTTTTTATCAGACTTCAGTCGCAAATCAAGCAGATGTGATTGTCCGGATCACTGCGGATTGTCCGATGATAGATCCGGAATTAATTGATGAGTTGGTATATGACTACTTTGAGGCAGGTGTTGATTTTGTCGCAAATCGCTTACCGCCACCCTGGAAGAGAAGTTACCCGATTGGATTGGACATCGAAATTGTTTCATTTGAAAATTTAAAAAGAGCTTGGAAAGAAGCAACTTCCTCCTTTGAACGTGAACATGTCATGCCTTATTTCTATGATGAACCGGGTCGTTTCAATATTCTGGTGAAAAGTCATGTTCCGGATTATGGATCAAGACGATTGACTGTCGATACTCCCCAGGATCTAGAATTTGTAAGGACAATTTTTAAGCATTTTTCTCCCCGAATTAACTTCTCCTGGATTGAAGTTATGGATTTATTGAACAACAAGCCAGAGTTAGAACAAATAAATTCTTCAGTCAACGCAAAACAAGTTGATGATGTGGATATCCGGTTTAAAGAAGGTGGAAAATGAATTCCCCGAAAATGACCATCTTTACAGCCCCCAAACCGTTTAAGGATCCCCATATATCAACGATCCAATATAATGCGATCCGTTCCTGGAAAGAATTTGGAGAAGATGTCGCCATACTTTTGGTAGGGGATGAATATGGTGTGGAAGAAATATCACAGGAATTGGGTGTTCAAAATGCCCCACATGTAAAACGAAACTCACAGGGCACACCATTGCTTTCCTCCATTTTTGAATTAGGAAGAAACCTGAATGACAGCCCAATTTTGGCTTACATCAATGCGGATATCATTATTTTTGATGATTTCATAGAATCAGCTCTAAAAGCTTCTACACAAATAGAGAAATTCTTGCTGGTAGGTCAACGCTGGGATTTGGAAGTTAATCAAAAAATTGGTTTCTCAAAAGATTGGCAAAAAACTTTAAAGGACGACTGTTACAAGAATGGAAAGCTTCACCCTCGCGGAGGAAGCGATTACTTTATTTACCCAAGAAAATGTTTTTCCTCGATCCCAGATTTTGCTGTTGGACGCGCAGGATGGGACAACTGGATGTTTTATCAGGCAAGAAAAAGCAATTGGGCTTGTGTTGATTGTTCTAAAGCAATTCAAATTATTCATCAAAACCATGATTATTCGCATTTACCGGGAGGACTAACACATTATCGCCTTCCGGAAACAAATGAAAATGTTCGTCTGGCAGGTGGAAAACGAACGATCTTTACTTTGATGGATGTGAATTATGAAATGGAAGACAATAAGATCAAAGCTTACCCGATGAGTTGGAAGAAGTTCTGGCGTGAGGTGGAAATTTTTCCTCTGATCACATTAAAATCAAAATGGTTAGCCCAGGTGGTTTTTACAATATTTCACCCTTACAAGGGATATAGCGAATTTCGAAGTTGGCTAACAAAAATGAAGAAAAAGGATACGAAAGAGCATGCGTAAAGGTCAAAACCCTGCAAAATTTGTCAATTCAGTGGAGAAGCCATCATCGATAACGGTGGCTGTCCTTAGTTATATTCCATATATCGGTGGTTTCTACCAGGATGCGTTGAAAGTTCTGGATGCTTGTCTCGTGAGTATTCGAAAAGAATCAAAATTGGAATACGATTTAATGGTTTTTGATAACGGTAGTTGCAAAGAAACGCAAGATTATTTATTGAATGAACAACGAGCCGGGAATATTCAATTTCTCATTCTTTCTGAAAAGAATCTTGGAAAAGGGGGGGCCTGGAATGTAATTTTTGATGCTGCCCCAGGGGAATTAATAGCATACGCTGATAGTGATGTACTCTTTCATGAAGATTGGCTTTCGAAAAGTAAAGAGGTTCTTGATCTATATCCAAATGTGGGCATGGTCACCGCCAGACCTTTTATTACCAAAAAGGAATATATTACGTCCACCTTTAAGTGGGCGAATGAGACTGGAGATGTAGTTTTGGAGAGTGGAAAATTCGTGCCATTCGAAGTATTTGCTGAATTTAATCTTAGTCTTGGTCAGAATATTGACGATATAAGGAAAGATTACGAAGAAAACAATATTGAAAAATTGGTGTACAAAGACCTGGTTTCTTACGCTGGTGCTTCGCATTGGCAATTTTTAACCAAAAAAACAATTATTAAGCAATTTCTGCCATTCGAAATGGATCGGCCAATGGGGCAGGTACGCCAATTGGATCAGAGGATGAACGAAGCTGGTTTCTTAAGATTAATGACCGCGGAACCTCTTGCTGATAATATGAGTAATAGTCTTGAAAAATTGAAGGTGGACACCGCGGAAGAAAAGAAAAACAGCAAAAATCGATTCCGAGTAATTGACATACCTTTTATCAAGCGATTTCTATTATTCATTCATCATAGAATATTTATTGCATATTATGATAGAAAATAATTTGGAGTGTTAATGAGTGATAAAACGATATTCATCGTAGCAGATCATGGATTAGCCATAGTTTATTTCCTCCAATCTGAATTGGTAAATTCGCTATTAGAAAAAGGAGTAAACATCGTTTTTTTGACGGATGATGGGCTACTAAATCAAATTGAGAAAAGGTTTGGAAAACCAGGCATTACTTTTGAAGGATTAAGATTCAATCAGGCGAAAAAATATAATGAAGAAAAAGACCCAATTTTCCAATACTGGTTACATCACCTAAGAAGATTTGGGGCATCTAAGAAAATTAACACTGCCGCGTTAGATAGCCAAATTCCTCAGGTGGAGTTTGAGGCCAAGGGGAAAAGGAAATTAGTTCTACCAATAATTAGATTTATTCTGTTTCTCATGCGACACTCAAAGGTAGTGCGTAAATTTATTTACCAACAACAACTGAAATATACCCCTTTCATCTATACTGACCTGTTCGATAAGTACAATCCACAATTGGTGGTGGCCAGTTCTCCTGGATGGAGATTAGACCGATATATTCTACGGGAAGCAAATCAAAGAAAAATCCCAACAGCAGCTGTAATTGTTGGATGGGACAATCCAAGTAGTTATAGTTTGCCAGGAGCTCCAATAGATTGGGTTAATTGTTGGTCTGAAATCCAAAAAGAAGAATTGGTAGATGGATCAGATTGGGATTCCAAACAAATATTTGTTGGAGGAATTCCCACCTACGATGGTTACTTTAAAAAATCCTGGTTGATGTCCAAAGATGAATATTTTGATTTACATAAATTGGATAAAGATCGAAAACT
>CAYSFA010000078.1:11959-13523 GCA_964430025.1 uncultured Anaerolineaceae bacterium
AGTTTTGTAACTTTCTCACCGAATATCGAAAATATCAGAACTTTGGTGGATTTGATTGAAAATGATGAAGTAGACCACCCTGCACAGTTGTTGATCCGCTTGCACCCAAATCATTTCTTGGATGATCCGCATTTTCAAGCTGAACAAGCTGAAATTAGAGAATTGTGCAAAGAAAATAGACATATTCATATGGTTGAGCCAGTTCCACTGGGTGGAGAATTAGGCTACTACTCCGGGGAGGATATGCCTGAAAAGACCTCGATGATGGCCTACTCTGATATATTCACAACAGTTTATTCCACCATGGTGGTGGAAGCTGCAATTCACGGCAATCCAATCGTTAGTATTTGTATTGATGTGCCGGGTGGTTGGAATGATCCCAATAAATACTCCTTATCGTTGAGGGAAATTGGTGAATGGCCAACGCATTTGAGATTCCGGCAGGCACAAGCTGGTCAGGTTGTTTTTGATAAACAATCATTGCAAAAAGCACTAAATCTTGCTTTGGACAACAAAAAGTTTCAGGAGGAGAAGCGTACCTCTTTCATAGAGAGTGAAATTACCTTTACAGATGCCAGTTCAGGAGAACGGGTCGCAGAGTTTTTATATTCAGTCATTGGCAAAAGTTTCACAAGAGGAGAATAACCATGCGTTTTCTTATCACCGGGTTTGGTTCCATAGGGCGAAGGCATTTTCGCAATCTGATTTCACTTGGGTATAAAGACATTATCCTTTTAAGATCAAATAACAGTACCCTTGATACATCCGAGTTGGACGGGTTTGTTGTGGAAACTGATTTAGAAGCTGCACTTGCACACAAACCAGATGCTGTGATCATCTCCAATCCCACTTCTCTCCATTTGCAGGTTGCTATTCCAGCCGCAAAACAAGGCTGTCATTTATTCTTTGAAAAACCAATCTCTGACACGATGGATCAAATTCCAGAATTGTTGGATGCGCTCAAGATTGGTGGTGGAAAAGCAGTAACAGGATTTCAATATCGCTTTCACCCAGGATTAAATAAGGTAAAAGAATGGGCTGAAAACGGACGAATTGGAAAGGTCATTACTGCTCGAGCCCATTGGGGAGAATTTCAACCAGGATGGCATCCATGGGAAGATCACCGAAAAAGTTATAGCGGAAGAAAGGATTTGGGTGGTGGGGTCGTTCTCACTTTATGCCATCCAATTGATTATTTGCGATGGATGTTTGGGGAAATAAAAGCTGTTTCAGGGGTTTATAATACGATAGAATCTTTACAGATTGAGACGGAAGCGATTGCAGATATCTGTTTAATGTTTGATGATTTGCTTGGGCATGTTCATCTGAACTACATCCAACGACCTGGAAGACATGACTTAGAAATAATCGGTGATGAAGGTACGATCACCTGGGATAATAAAGATGGAATAGCGGAATGTTACTCCGCAAAAAATGAACAATGGGAGAAGTTCACTCCTGCGCCTGATTTTGAGAGAAACACACTGTTTATTGATGAATTACGTAATTTCATCGATACCATTCAAGAAAAAGACAAGCCTGTGTGTACATTGGAGGATGGGAT
>CAYSFA010000079.1:0-13458 GCA_964430025.1 uncultured Anaerolineaceae bacterium
ATAAACTCAATCAACTCAGTCAGGCTCTTCAAGACCTGATCAACATGGGCAGGGGCAAGCTTGTTTCGCGTTTCACTTATTGCATTTTTTAGATCTTCATATTCGGTTGTTTCTTTAAATCCACTATTAAATAATTTCTTTAATTGCTTTTCCGGGGAGTAATCACACATGATCATCCCAGGATGAACCACGATCGATCTTGAACCCAGTTCGATGGCTGTCTCAACAGTCTTTTTAACGATGTCTATTCCCTTGATTCTTTTCTTCTCGTCTAAAGAGGAAATGAGTAAATCGTTCTCTCTGAATTCATCCGTGGTATATACCGCCGGACAGGGATCATGAACCGTAGAAATGTAGAAATTATCTTTGTCCCATTGGTTGAAGAGATCTGGAAAAACTCTATGATTCAACTCGAACCGACAAAAACCTGCCTTTCGGCCTTCCTCGAAGGTTTGGTTAAATGGAATTTTTTGATCTACATGCCACATGGTTGATAAGGCAATATCATAGAGTTTGGTTCGTTTTTCATCGGAGGATATTATTTTTTCAATTAATTCAACCCGGCTGGGATAAAAATCCAATAATTCTTCCAACCTGAATATCCTGTGATCCGGATTCATTGATGCCAGAGTTATTTTTTCCGAATCTTCATCTTCAGGAATTAGGTCCTCAGATGAATATCCTTTAGCATTGATAATCGTAACTTCCGCGAAACCTGCCTGACGTCCCCCCACGACATCTCTGGAGATTGTATCACCTACATAAGCACATTCTTCTGGTTTCAAGCCTATTTGAGCTGCACAATCTAAAAATAAAGAGGGATGTGGTTTTCTTTTTCCATGTACAGTGGATAATATAATGCACGAAAATAAATCAGATATCCCATTTTCCTTCAGCAGAATTGGCACCTCAACAGAAGATGTGGTATTGCTGATAATCGCCAATTTGTACCCTCTGTCATGAAGAGTTTTGAGTGTTGATACAGCATCAGGCAGAATCTGCTTTTCCAGAGATTCTCGCCATAACTGGTTAAGTTTTATACCATTTTCCTTTATGAACTCTTCTGGTTGGTCAGGAAGCATAAACCGAGACCAGATTTCACCTTCATTCAACTCTTTCAAGTGTTTGCGTGACCAAATTCTATAATTTGTTTCACGTAACGATAATTTTTCAATGAACTCCTTAGGAGCTTGAGAATCATTGATGAGATTTTGAATTTTCTTAATATTTTCTAAATTTCGATTTTCTTTTTTTAGAGTGACACGTAATGTACCACCCACATCAAAACAAATAGCTTTTATGGATGAGTTCATGATGATATCCAATTCTTATTCTATTTTTCGAGTATCGGTAATTTTAATAGATCACAAAATTTATCAATATAATAATCAGCTTTAGCACCATCATCAAAGTTAATGGCAATGGTTTTCATTCCCACCGCTTGAGCACCTTCAAGCTCTGAGATTTTATGTCCAACAAAAACTGACTCAGCGGGGCATATTCCGACCTGTCGGATGGCTTTTTCATACATTCTTGGATCAGGTTTTCTCACACCAATCTCTTTGGAGCTGATAAAAACATCCCATAGGCCACCAAAATCGTTTTGATCAAACCAAGACAATTTTTTGTAAATTGGTAAAGCTGTATCTGTAATAATACCTAAAATAAATCCTTTCGATTTTAATTGTCTTATTGTTTCAGGCACATCCTGGATGATCTCGACTGAATTATCATCGAGACTCAACGCTTGAATCCCTTCATCAAGTAATTGAGGATCGGATATACCAAACAATCTCAAAACTTTCTCATAATATTCATGTCTTCCCATTTGACCGGAGAAAGCCAACTCCTTGAGACGCATTCTTTCAGGTTCAATTTCCTCGGTTCGTTCAATATTTAACCGATTAAGAAATTTTTTGAGATTTTCTTCTTTATTTGGCCGGTAGTAAAGCACATCACCAGCATCAAAAAAGATTGCTTTAACTACTCGTCCGTTGGTATTAAATTGATAATTTGGTGAATTCTTTTTTTCTTTTTTAATGATTGGAATTAGTTCTTCCATATTTTCGATGATGGCATCTGGAATAGCCCCCTCATCCTTGACACCATCATCATATTCGTGTTTTATTTGAACAGCCAACCGGAAACCAGATCTATTTGCACCAACAATGTCCCGATTAATTTTGTCACCGATATATGCACAAGAACTAGTCGGAAGATTTGCTAACCTTGCTGCATAATAAAAAATGGCTGGATCTGGTTTCCTTCGGCCATACTCAGAGGATAAAACAATTGGATCAAAGTATTCGTATATACCATATTGTTTGAGGTTATAAGGAACCTGTATTTTGCTTTGTGTGTTGCTAATGATTCCTAACCTTAATCCCATTTCCTTTAACTGAGACAAAACTCCGGGAATTTCTTCCCTCATTTTTCTGGTATAAAGTTGGGTTTCATAGATAAAGGCTAACTCTTCCGCGATTGGTTCAAGGGACTGCTTTGATAAGTTCGAGTCTGAAAAAAAGAACCTTGACCAAATCTCTGCAGGGCTTAACTCTTTCATGGTAGAAAAGTTCCATTTAAGATATTTCTTTGTCCCAGCCAAGATCGAATCAACAATTTCTTCATCACTCATATTAAGGGTTATCCCTTGCTTTAAAAGGCATTCCTTAATCATGTGGCAATTCTTGATACGATATTCCCGGGTAAAACCAAATGTATCAATTGTGCCGCCCACATCGAAGAAAACTGCCTGTATGGTCATAACTACTTTTCTCTCCCGGATAACAATTTACTTTACACTGTAGGTTCACAAACCAAACGCGCTTTGAAAAACCCAATTAATTATTATTGCTTTTACTCGTTTGAACCTTCTTGGACACGAAAAATGATCATCCGTGTCCAAGAATTATGTAAAATTCAGCTCAACATTCTTTTTATGGAGCAAGCAGGGCAATAGCCCAAAAATCTCGCACCTTACTCATGTTTTGATACGCAAACAGGTCGTTACTGGGCCAAAGTGCAATATCATCACGGGCTGGCATACCTTCTGGGACGGAGAGTCCTTCTGCAGCTGGATAAGAACCATATACATTCCAGGGTTTAAATCCCGCTTCGGAGAGTGCAAATTTGATAAATAACTTGGCAGCATTGGGGTGTGGTGCGTTATTGGCAATCGCCAGATAGGAGGCTTTCAAGATACCCACCACTGGCTCAAGACCATAGCATGAATCCATTGCCAGTTCCCCTTCCAAAGTAGACTCATAGCTTGACATACCTGTCCAGCCGTAGCCCGGTTCAACCGCAGGGTCCATCCCAAGTGATGCGAATGCCGTATCTACTTCATCACCACCAGGTTGAATGCCAGGGTCATTTTTCGCTAATTTCAATAAGAACAGGTATCCGGCATTCTCTAGATCGCTTGTGTACGCTTCGTCTTCTTTCCAATCCTTACCATATAAATCCTGATAAGCCGTCGCCATCTCATCAGCATGTTCAACAAATAAGGTGAGCTTGGCGGTTGTGCTTGAATCAGCCAGGGGGTCTTCCATGAAGAACTTTCCCTGAAGTGCTGGTTCAGTTAATTGCCACCAATTTGTAAGTGGGCAGCCATCGGTATTGATCTCGGAGTTATATCCGATGACATCCACTGAACGCCGACCCAATGCGAACGGTTGTTCAGCAGTTTGATCTTGAATCACCAAACCCGGAGGTGTGTACCACCACATCCATTCATTAGGAACAAATTCTCCAAAGAGAAGATGCCCATCACTATTGAACCAGACATCGCCGATAACATTTTCAGCTTGCTGTTCTGCACCCATTTTAACAGCAATGTCATCCGTATCTCCACCATCCAGTCTGATTTCCGGATAAAGTTCAGCCCAGGGCTCAAGTAATTTCTCAATCTTGGATGAATTTGAATAAACAACCACTGAACCTTCCTCAATTGCTGCGGCTTCAATGGCTGCCCAATCTTCTGTTTCTGGTGTATATGGGCCAACTCCATTGTCCTTTGCCCATTGTTGTGCTTCAGACAGTGAATCTTCTGCAGCCGGGGCTTGTGGTTCTTCTCCCACAGGCGCTTCGTTTTCCTCTGGCACTGTTGTTGCAGTTGGACCGGTACAACCAGCCATCAGGCTTAATAAAGCTACCAGCGTGATCAACTTCAAAAATATTTTCATTCTAATCTCCTTCTTGAAATTTGTAACTATTTGAGGTACTTTACAACTGATTGATACTAAATCGATAATTTGTTTTCAGCCTCCTTTCACATGGCTTTCAAAGTGGTCAACTGATTCAATTTATGCAGTTATCAGATTTCCAATTTCCTTGTCATATAAATTTAAACTTTCAGGATCAAATTTCAACCAGATCTTTTGATCTATCTCAATTTTGCTTATTCCCATAACCTTTACGGTGATTTCTGTGTCCTTTCGGCGAGCAATAATCGTTGATTCAGCCCCTGCTGGTAAGACAGAATATGCGGTAAACTCAACGGAATCTGCATCAGGTTCGGTTAACAAAGTAATATCTTCCGGCCTTACAGCGAGAATGATTTGTTTCTTAGCAGATAGAGTTGAAACAGAAACATTGAAATCGCCTATCTGAACAACATTCGTGGCTGTCACAGTCCCATCAAGCAGGTTCACTTTGGGGTTGCCAATAAAATCAGCCACAAAAAGATTAGCTGGATAATGGTAGATTCGATCAGGTGTGTCCAATTGTTGAAGAATACCTTCCTTCATGATACCTATTTGGGTGGACATAGTCAGTGCTTCAACCTGATCATGTGTAACATAAACCGTGGTCGCCTTCGAAACATGATGAAGATGCTTGATCTCGGAACGCATATCCATGCGCAGACGGGCATCCAGGTTTGAGAGCGGCTCATCCATCAGGAATACTTTCGGGCTGTATGCCAACATGCGTGCCAGGGCAATACGTTGTTGTTGACCGCCGCTCATTTCACGCGGATATCTGTCTTCATAGCCTTCCATCTGGACCTCAGCCAGTGCTTTTTTCATTACTTCCTGCATTTTGTCCCTGGACATTTTTTGGATCTCAAGTGCAAAAGTAATGTTCTTATCTACTTTCATGTGTGGCCACAAGGCATAGTTCTGAAAAACAAGCCCTAACTCGCGTTTTCCCGGTGAGATAGAAATACCCCGATCAAAGGAAAATACCAATTTATCGCCTATGTAGATCTCACCACCATCTGGTTCTTCAAGGCCTGCTATACAACGCAATAAGGTTGTTTTGCCACACCCAGAAGGTCCCAGCAATGTCAGAAATGATCCTGGTTCAATCGTCAGACTTACGTCGTTTACTGCGACAACATTTCCAAATTTTTTTGTTAGATTATTGATTGTGATAGTAGTTTCCATGAAATCCTCTCTTTACATTCCAAGACCTTTTTTAAGACTCCCACCACGGAAGCGCCCGATGATAAAATTACCAATCAAGGTGATAGTGATCAGGATCAAAATAACGACGTTTGCCATCTGACCATCTCCATTTTCAATGTAAAACATAGTTTGACTGGCTAAAACCTGAGTTTTAGGGGTAACCAATAAGATAATTAAGGATAGTTCCCGCATTGTAGTAATAAATGTCAACAAGAATCCAGCAACAAAACCAGCACTCGTTAATGGAAAGATAATGCGGACGAAGCGCTTCCAGGCATTAGCGCCAGATATATTCGCAGCCTCCTCCAATTCCCTACCGACCTGCATCATTGCTGAGACCCCCGACCTGGATGAATAAGGAATGTGCTTGGCTACTGAGACAACCACCAGCAAGGCAAAGGTGCCATACAAAGCCGGAATCGGTCCCAAAGGTTTAATGAACATCGCAATATAAACAGCTCCAAAAGCTATACCAGGGATAACATAGGGAATATAAGCTAGTTGCTCCACTAGCTTGGATAGCCTAGTACCCCGCCCTTTGACGATGGCATAACCAAGAATAATCCCCAAAAAGGCTGTGAACAAAGCGGTCCATAACGAAAGCCGAATTGAGTTCCAGGCAGTTCGCCATATCTTCGGGTTTAGCAAAACACCGGGTTCACCGTGGTTGTAGATTGTTCCTCGTGCTCCGATCCAATGCTGCAAGGAAAGATTACTCAAACTGTAGTTTCCGTCCTGCAGCATCACAGAACTCCAAATCAGAAGTCCCAACGGAATAACGATGACCAAAATTTGAAAAGTGACCGCGGCTATCAACATGACCATTTTTGCTTTACCCAGTTTGCTTAGTTGCGCCATGAAACCACGACCGCCGATAGTCTCGTAACTCCTACGGGTTCCGATCAGTTTCTGGTTGATCGAAATTGTGATAATCGAGAACATAATCAGCACAATAGCTAACACAAAACCGTCCGCTGTGTCACCAACCCCCATACTTCCTCGAATCATTGTGGCGACAACGTAGTACTTGATGGGCGTGCCCAAAATATTTGGCCCGCCAAAAGTTCCTAACACTTTGGAAAAAGTCATAATAAAACCGGAGAGAATCGCCGGCACCACCAGCGGTAAAGTGATTTTGCGCAAAATTCTCCAACGGCTGGCACCCATTAAATCTCCTGCTTCTTCAAGGCTTGAATCGATCGACATTAAAGCTGCTGAGACAAACAGGAAAAAGAAAGTGTAATAATGCAGGGCACTGCAAATTATGATCGGAACAGGTCCATATGATAGCCAAGTCGGTGGCGGTTGACCTACAAGGTATTCAAAGACTCCTGGTGTTCCCCCGGAAAAACTTGTACTCTTAAAAAACACAAGCCAGGCCTGTGCCAGTGTCCAGGATGGCATAATATATGGAATTAAGGCTAATTGGTTAACAGTTTTTCTGCCCGGCATATCTGTTCTTACAACCAACCAGGCTAATGATCCACCGATCAGGAGAGATAACAGAGTTGCTCCGATGGCAATGGTAAACGAATGCTTTAACGGGGTAGACATATAAATCTTTCCCAAAGTGCCCGTTAACATACGAATATAGTGATAAAAGGTAAATCCACCCACCACCGCATCGGGATTGTTAACAACATCGCGTGGTTGCCAGGTGAATGTTGTAGTTACCATACGAATTAAAGGTGTAATTACCATGAAATATAAAGCAACCAACATGATTAGAGATAGAACGACATGTGGTTTGGTCAGCCAGCGAAAAAATCGACGGGCACGGGCAATCCAAATTTGTTTAGAATTGGGAAAAACACTTGAAAGATTGGACATTTAATTAACTCCTCTATGTATTCTTCTTAGTACTTCTTAAAAATTTTTTCTATCCTACCTCCTGGAACATGGTTCTTAATAATTTAATGAATTATGAAGTAATTCCATTATTTAGAGATCGAAGACGCTCTCTTAAAGTATCTAATTTATCCAAGTTCTCCATTACATGTTCCTGTTTTTCCCCTGCCATTGATAAAAGTAATGCATTAATGACAGTCATCGGAACAACCAAAGAATGAAATGCTCCGACTGGACCCCTTCTGGCTGTTAAAGTGATGTCTGCTTTTCCATTCAGGACAGTGTCTAATGTGTCGGTTAGCATAATAATTTTGCATCCCAGTTCATTTCCATATTCCAGAACTAAATTTAAGGTTGGATTTTGATCAAAGAAGCAGATCACAAATAACAAGTCCTCAGAACTCATGTTAAGCAATGGTTCGATTACTTCTCTTCCGGAAACAGTTAAAGGCACGACCTCTTTTCCGTATCTTCTTAACCGAATTTCCATCAGATCGACTAATGATATGGATGGACCCAAACCAAAAACAAAAATCTTGCTTTTATCCCGTAGGCAATCAACCGCTTTTTTCATGGCTATTCGGTCTATAGAATCTAAAGCTTGTGACAGATAATCAATCTCGGTTACAGTCAACCGTTCAAAAATATCACCCGCCTCCCGAAGATCGTCTAAGCGGCCGCGAATTCGGCTGGAATGAGTTACCCTCCTTCGAAAATTATCCTGCAATACTGTTCGCATTGCAGGATAACTGGTGAAACCTAAAGTTCTCGCAAACCTTACTAAAGTTGCTTCACTAAGATTTAGACGCGAAGCGATTTCTGCTGCTGATAAAAATGCTGATTCTTCCTGATTCTTACGTAAGAAATTAGCAATTCGTTTCTCACTCTTGGTGAGATTTGAAAATTTCTCAGAAATAAGCAGACCAAAATCCAGTTTCATATCAGATTTATCGCTCATCTAACCTACCTTTATTTAGTTTAATTAAGTCGGAGGTGACAATTCTCGAATTTTTGAAAATTTTCTTACATTTGTCATATTGTATAACTTTTTTTTATCAATTGCAAGTTTTATTTCAAAATTATAAGAATTGTGGGGTAATCTCAATTTTTTCGGCCAGTCTATTCTTTACATTTGGACAAACCCAAATGGATGCACCAGTGGTATCCACCAGGATGTCACATTTTTTAATTTGTGGAATGTAGACTGACTCAGCCATTAAGAATTGTTCTCTAAAATAACGATTGACGAAATAGAAAAAAGAATACTTTCTCCGATAATCAATATCCCTCTTCCATTTCCTCTTTAATCGAATTTCATCATCCGTCAGATACATGATTTTTAAATCGATCAGCTCAGCTACCTCAGGGTATAAGAATGGAAAATTTCCCTCAATAAAAATCAGATCAGCGGGCTTAATTTCAGCACACTCAAATCCAGGTTTTAGTTGTCCTGAATTCGTGTGGCTGGAGACTGCACCAATAAAATCATATTGGGGGGTAATGGCAGTCTTCCCTTCCCTTAAAAATTTAAGAGCATCGATAAAAAACTCAAAATGGAGAGCTTCTTTTCCAAGTGAATCGATCCCTTTCGCTTCCCGTTCTTCCCGATCCGTCAGAAATTGATCGATTTCCACGTAACCTATCGTCAGTCCATGGTTCTGGAATTCTGCTTGAATCAGAGAAACGATCTCAGTTTTCCCAGCACCTGTTTGTCCAGCGATCCCAATAAAGAAAGGTTTGTTGTTCTTAAGAACCAATTTTTTTAGAATATCAATAAAACATTCATCAACCTCTCGGTTCGCTTCCTTAAATCGTTTATAACCCACATCAGGGAAGGTCTTAATAAAATTTTGCTTTTTCTCAAAGCTTTTGTAACACTCCAGCTTTGCAAAGAATTGCAACTCTTCCAGGTGATAATTAGTGCGATGAAAAAAATAAAAACTTCGCAAGTCAAAAAAGAAATTCTCTTTAATCCAATCCGTAGAATAAACCCCGTCAACCAATCCTTTTAACAGCATTTGGGTAAATAAGTTTACCTGGCTATCAATTACTGGTACTCCATTCTTAATGGGTTTTAATTTTATCGTTTCATAAAAATCATAAGTTTTAATTTTATTCTCAATATCTTGGATAGCTTCACAGTTAATTACATCCCATCCGCCCTCTGGAATAAGATTTTCCAGAGCATACTGAAATTCAAAAAATTCAAAATTTGCAATCCCCGGATTAATGAGCTGTAATTTCTTATATAAATTCTGAGAAAAATTTTCCGAAAAACTCACATCCATATCTTTTTGTTTGATCATTGAATTATGCTCCATACTTGGCTACCCTTCCTGCATTCGCCAAGGCAATCGGTAAAACATGCCTTGCACTTACATGCCCCAAACTACCATGGGAACATACCCGTTCACCAAATTCAGCTACATCATCCGGACGACTATATCTTGACCAAATCATGAGAGGAACTGGATGCCAACTATGAAATTTCATAATTGCTGGAGAAGAATGATCACCAGTAACAATCACAACATCCGGATTCAAGGCCAAAAGTCGTGAAAATTGTTCATCGAATTCTTCGATTGCATTAACTTTTCCGTCAAAATCTCCATTTTCCCCGCATGTATCAGTTTTCTTAAAATGGAGGTAAAAGAAATCATGTTCATCCCAATGATTTTCTAATGCAGTGAACTCATCAGCGAGTGTTATCCCTTTTACCTCAAGGATTTTCATCCCTGCCAATCGGGAAACCCCTTTGTACATCCCATTGACGGCTACACAGGCAGGATTCAATTTATAGATTTCCTGGAATTTGGGTACAACTGGTAGTTTCGCAAAACCACGCAATAAAATCATGTTTGCTGGATGTTCATTCTTTAGGATCTCTTTGGCCTTTTCCACAAATTGATTAATTATCATTGCTGTATTCTCTGATTTCGGGTCATTGCCTTTGAGAAGATTTGGTGTCATGCCTGTTTTCAGAGGGTCTGTTTCATTTACATTTGTCCCAAGATCTGGCCTGCGTAAGACCAATGCCAAACGATGTTCTTTCACCACTTTCAGGAAAATTTCTACGCCATCAATTTTAATTTGTCTTAGTTTTTGAACTAACTTCTCGCTTTCGACAGTCGCGATTCGGCCAGCACGTCGATCTGTCAATACGCCATTCTCATCAACCGTACAGAAATTCCCTCTCGCAGCAACATCATCCGGATGTAAATCGAAATCTACCCCTAAGGCTTCTAGTGGACCTCTGCCTATTTCACATTCGAGTGGATCGTATCCAAATAATGCCAAATGACCTGGACCACTGCCTACAGTGATCCCAGGACCTAAAGGAATCGATAATCCCAATGCTGCGTTCTTTGCAAGCATATTCAAATTAGGAGTATGAGCAGTCTCCAATTCGGTTTTACCGCCAGATATTCTCGGTAATCCCCCTAACCCATCTAAAACACACAAAACGATTTTTGTATCCCCAGGGATTGTTTGTTTTCTGAAAAATTTCTCAAACATATTTCACCTTACCATCTTATATTGTGATTTCTTTAAATCAAATTTTTGCATTTCTTCTATCCATTTAGGTTTGAGCCATAATTTAGCTGAGGTAGTATCCGCAACTAAATCACAAACTTCCATTAATGGTAAATAGATTTCTTGAGCACGTAGATATTGGGTTTTGAAATACCGGTTGATAAACCCTATCGGGTGATATTTTTTTCGTAAATCGATATCTCGTCGCCATTTTCTTTTTAATCTCACGGGATCATCAGTCAGATAAACAGTTCGCAAGGTTATCAGATCATCCAATTCTGGGATGTAAAATGGAAAATTCCCTTCCAGGAAAATTACATCCGCTGGATTAATTTTTATCATGCTTTGTCCAGGTCTTAGGTTGCTGTTGTGGTCATGGCTGGACGTAGCTTTATAGAAATCATACCTTGGGATGGTTGTGGAATTTCCTGCAAGCAAATCTCTTATCGCTTGAATGAATAAATCAAAATGAATGACTTCTTTACCATATGCCTTTCCATCACGATATTCCCGATCTTTGAAGAAATTATCCATTTCGATCGTTGTTACTTGCATATTTTTACTCTGAAATAATTCATTGATCCGTTCCGTAATTTCGGTTTTTCCTGCACCAGTTGGACCTGCCAGAGTCAACAATATTGGCGAACCATGAATTTCAATTAATTTATATAAGACTTGTATAAAAGCCTGGTCAATTTCTTGATTAGCTTTTTTGAAATCTTTGTATCCTATTTCTTGTAAGTGTTCAAGGTCTAATTGTTTTGGTTTAAATGATAAGTAAGGCTTTTTTCCTAAATTTGTTAATATTTTTTCATTGTAATAATTTGTCCTTACGAAAAAACAGAAAGCGCGAATATCGAAATAGAAGTTTGATTTTACCCAACCGACTGTGAGATCATCAGTCACCAAAGAGGTAAATAATTTTTGTGTCAGCCATAAAATTGTTGAGTCCAGGCGTTTATCCCCATTAAGATTAGCCTTTAGCTGAATTTTCTCAAAGAAATCCAAATCAAAACTAGTGTTTTCCAGGTTTTCCAGGTGATTTTTAGTAAAAGTTTCCCATCCCTCGACCGGTTCAACCCCATGGAGAGCGTACATAAATTCATACATTTCAAGCTCTCTAATCCCCGGGTTGATAACAGCTAATTTTTCATACAAATTTTTGGAAAACAATTCATCATCCATGAGAATTCCTTTTCATCCTAATAGTATTTTTCACCTATACCAATGACTAAAGCATCGTAAGCTTTTTTGATTTTGTCATAATTAAGATCCCTATCAAGGGCGATTCCTCGACCAACAGCACTAACAATTTGTCCAACCCCGATCTCAGATATTAAATTGTCCAATTTCTCTAATAACATCGGTGCACTCCCGGGTTCAGTACTACGACCATCGAAGATCAAATGAAGGTAGACAGATTCAAATTCTTTTTCCTTGGCTAATTTCAACAAAGCCAGGGGATAATCTATCGAGCCATGTGAACTTTTTTCTGTTAATAGCCCAATTAAATGAAGGTGGCCATTATTCTCCTTGGTACGCTCGATCGCGTGGTTGAATATTTCATTTCGGAAAAAAGAACCGTCCTGCATTGCCAGATCAAGTCTCACATCATCCTGCAGGACAATTCTGCCTGATCCTATATTCATATGACCTGCTTCCGAATTTCCAGCTTTCCCAGATTTCAATCCGACTGCTTCACCGGAGGCTCGCAAATATGATACGTTGTATCGTTGGTTTAATTCGTCCCAGAAGCGAGTCTCCGCCAACCAGATGGGATTATTGTTGTCTATAGGTCCATTTCCCCATCCATCCAGGATTATTAACAAAACTTTTCTATTCTCGCCAAAATTATGCTGAGAAATTAATGAGTTTCCCGTCATACAATCTGGTTTTTGAACATTCAAAATCTGCAAAATAGTTGGAGCGATATCCTTTAGGCCTCCATCGGAAGGACTAAGCGAGTTTTCCTGCCTGGGATCAATCACTAAAAATGGGACTAGATTGGTGGTATGGGCTACGTGTGGTTTCCCTTCTGAAGTCAGAAGCTCCTCAATGTTCCCATGGTCAGCAGTGATCAAAACTACATACTCATTAGAAAAAGCAGCTTCTACAACTCTTTTAAGTTGCTGATCCACTACTTCAGCGCAGCGAACTTTTGCCTCTGTACTTGAGGTATGGCCTATGACATCTCCATTGGCAAAATTTGTAACAACCAGATCATATTTCTTCTGAAAACTATTGATAACCTCATCTGCCACCTTTTCAAGGTTCATCTCGGGAATCTGATCAAAAGGAATCCCTTTGGGTGATGGGATTCTTAAATCTGATTCTCCAGGGAATGGGTGGTTGTTCCCTCCATTTAAGAAGAAAGTGATATGTGCGAATTTTTCAGATTCTGCACAGCGGAATTGTGTAAGTCCAGCCTGGCTGATTACCTCTCCTAGTGTGAGATCCACCTTGGAAGGGGCGAACGCCACAGGTAAATTCTTAAATTTTTCGTGATACATGGTAAGGATAACGAAATATAGATCTTCCAGGTTTTGTCGATCAAATTGAGAAAAATTTGGATCAGTGAAAGCTTCCGTTAATTCGATTTCTCGTTCTCCTCGACGGCAGCAGAAAATGACCGAGTCTCCTGATTTAATTCGACCGAGGGGGTTGCCAA
>CAYSFA010000080.1:0-2994 GCA_964430025.1 uncultured Anaerolineaceae bacterium
GGCGGTGGAGATGAATTCGTTCAGTGAGCAGCAGCGCCTCTTCCGGCAGTTGCTGCACGATTTTCCCAATCTGACCTATTATGACGCGGACCTGAGCATCGCTGTGCGACACGCCGCCATCTACAAGACTTTCCCGTTGTGCCGTTGCCGGGTGCGTTTTTATGAATCTTTCTTAATGGAAGAGTTGGAAGTGCTGGATTCGCGTTGGGATCTTGACCCGGAATTGCCCGAACTGCGCGTGTTGGAACTCGAACCGGATTGCGACCCCCTGCATGCCGTACCGCTGGCAATTTGTGCTCGCATGAAGAATCAATCCTTTCGCTTTTCATTGAATCCGGTACGCCCCTTGCTGATCAATCTGCAGGCGTTGCTGCGGCGGCTTGATCCCGATCTGATCCTGACGCGTTGGGGCGATACCTGGCTATTGCCGTATTTGTTTGAACTCATGGAGAAACATAATTTTGAGTTGGAATTGAACCGCGAACCGGGGCGTAAATACATGCAGCGGCCGGAGCGGTCGTATTTTTCCTATGGGCAGATGATTTACAGCGGTCAGCAGATTCACCTGTTTGGGCGCTGGCATATCGACCTCAAGAACGCCATGTTCTGGGGTGACCTGGGACTGGATGGGATTCTCGAAATGGCGCGCGTCACTGCCCAGCCCATGCAGGTGGCAGCCCGCACTTCGCCGGGTACTGGAATCTCAACCATGCAGGTGATAACCGCCCTGGAGCATAAAATACTGGTACCCTGGCACAAACAGCAGGGAGAACGCCAGAAAACAGCCCTGGAGTTGATTGAGTCCGACCTGGGCGGATTGGTGTACCAGCCGTTGGTGGGTTTGCACCGCGATGTGGGGGCGATTGATTTTATCTCGATGTATCCGGCGATCATGGTGCGCAGCAATATCTCGCCGGAAACTGCCAAGCCGCGCTTGCTGGAGACGTCTGACGAGCCACAGGGCTTAATCCCGCTGACATTGGAACCCTTATTGGAAAAACGGGTGTTTTTGAAACACCGCATGGGCTCGCTGCCGCGTTGGGATCCGCGCCGCAAAGTGGATCAGGAACGTTCGGGGGCGCATAAGTGGCTGCTGGTGACCTGTTTTGGCTATTTAGGATACAAGAATGCACGCTTTGGCCGGATTGAATCGCATGAGGCGGTCACGGCCGGGGGACGTGAGGCGCTGTTACGCGCCAAAGAGGCGGCAGAGGATTTTGGCTTCAATGTGCTGCACATGTATGTGGACGGCTTGTGGGTTAAACAGGAGGGATTTACCCAGCCGGCTGATTTTTCGCCGTTGCTGGATGAGATCGTGACGCGAACCGGGCTGGCGATTGCCCTGGATGGGGTTTATCGCTGGGTGGCCTTCCTGCCCTCGCGTGTGAACGAACGCGTACCGGTGCCGAACCGCTATTTTGGGGTCTTTCAGGATGGCTCGCTGAAGGTGCGTGGCCTGGAAGCACGCCGCCGGGATGCGGCTCCGTGGGTAGCGCGTATGCAGATGGAAATGCTGGAGCATCTGGCGCAGGCGGAGAGTGTGGATGAACTGCCGGAATATATTCCGGGGGCGCTGGCGATTCTGCGTCAGCATTTGGCCGATTTACGGAAGGGGCGGGTACCGCTGACGGATTTGCTGGTGGCGTTAAGGTTGAGCCGTGAGCCGCAGGAGTACACAGTGAAGACGGCTGGGGCACGCGCCGGGCAGCAATTGCTGACGATTGGCAAGACTATTCGTCCCGGGCAGCGGGTGCGGCTGCTGTACATGCATGGTGGCGAAGTGCATGCCTGGGATATGCCCCAGGTGGTCGATCCGCGCCGGGTGGACCGGGCTCGTTATTACGAGTTGGCGGTGCGGGCTGCTTCCTCGGTTTTTCATCCGATGGGCATTCCGGAAGCGGATTTGCGGGCCTGGTTGAAGGGTGGCATTCAGTTAGCCTTTGACTTTGCCATGCCAGCCGGCAAACGCCATATTTTATTACCCCCCAGAGAGGAAGAGAAAGAGTGGGAGAGGTTGTTTACCCCACGAGTGGAAATGCCTATTGAGATTGGCTTGGAGAGGAATGTTTTGGTTGGGGGATGAATGTGGGGATATCAATCAGAAATTCCAAAGGTCGGTTTTTGTATATAATTGAGTAGTATTATTGAGTGTAGTTGATAAAATCTACTAACAAAACAGCCTACTTGTGGGAGAAAAGGAGTTAATCATGGCAATTAAACATAAACGTTTGGGGAAACATGGTGTATTGGTAAGCAATATCTGCCTGGGAACGATGAACTTCGGATGGCATACGACTGAAGAAGATAGTTTTAAAATTATGGATCGTGCACTGGAGTTGGGGATCAATTTCTTCGATACCGCCGATGTTTACGGTTGGGGCGGGGAACATGGTTCCACCGAGGAAATCATCGGGCGTTGGTATGCACAGGGTGGCGGTCGCCGGGATGCGACAGTTCTGGCAACCAAGGTGTTTAACCCTGTCCGGCGCAAAGCCAATTTATCAGAAGTTAACACCGATGGCCGCAGTTTATCCGCTTATAAAATTCGCAAACATTGCGAAGGCAGCCTTCGAAGACTACAAACCGAATGGATTGACATTTATCAAATGCATCACGTTGACCGTGATTGTCCCTGGGATGAAATCTGGCAAGGCTTTGGCAGCTTGATTAACCAAGGAAAAGTTGTTTATGTTGGATCCAGTAATTTTGCGGGATGGGATATCGCAACTGCCTGTCAGGAAGCTTCTAAACGCGGCATGATGGGTTTATCCAGTGAGCAAAGTATTTACAACCTCAATAACCGAGCAGTGGAATTGGAAGTGATCCCGGCATGTCGTCATTATGGGTTGGGGCTGATCCCGTGGAGCCCGTTGGATGCTGGATTATTGGGCGGTGCTTTAGAGAAAATGGATACAGGCCGTCGCAAAGGGGAGAACTTCGAAAAGACCGTTGAGAAAAATCGCGGCAAACTTGAGAAATATGAAGCTTTATGCC
>CAYSFA010000080.1:3010-5459 GCA_964430025.1 uncultured Anaerolineaceae bacterium
TTGGGCATGCACCAGGAGAGGTAGCATTAGCCTGGTTATTGCACAACCCGGTTGTGACCGCACCGATCATTGGACCTCGTACCATTGAGCAGCTGGAAAGCGCTGTTCGGGCTACAGACATCGAGTTGGATGAAGAAACGTTGAAGAAATTGGATGAAATCTTCCCCGGTCCAGGTGGTGAAGCACCACAGGCATACGCGTGGTAGGATTTTGGCAAGATAAAATCGGAGGTAGGATGAAAATTGGTTTACAAATACCCTCGTTTAAATTTCCTGGCAGCACAGAGGTAATTCGTTCCAAGCTGAAGGAAATTGTAACTACCGCGGAAGAAGTCGGTTTTTACAGCTTATGGGTGATGGATCATTATTACCAAATCAAAGGATTATTTGGAGAAGCCTATACTGACCCGATGATGGAAAGCTATACCACATTGGGTTATTTTGCGGGGTTGACCGAGAAGGCTTATTTAGGGGTGATGGTGACGGGTGTTATATATCGTCATCCCTCTGTATTGATGAAAATGGTTAATACGTTGGATATCCTTTCCGGTGGTCGGGCATATCTTGGGATTGGTGCTGCCTGGTATGAAGAGGAAGCCAAAGGCTTTGGAATACCATACCCATCCACCTCCAAACGTTTTGAGTTGTTGGAGGACAACCTGAAGTTGGCAAAAGCGCTTTGGAGTGGCGACGATATATCTTTCGAAGGCAAGCATTTTTCTGCTCCTGCCATCACCAATAACCCACGTCCCCTTTCCAAACCTCATCCACGAATCCTGGTTGGGGGAATGGGACCAAATAAGACTTTACGCATGGTGGCGCAATACGCGGATGCCTGTAATTTTGGCGAGTGGACCGGGATAGAGAACATGAAGAATTCGCTTGATCGGTTAAAAGAGCATTGTGAGGATTTGGGTCGTGATTACGACAGCATAGAGAAAACGTCCCTCTGTACAGTGCATCTTTCCGGCAAAGATACTGTCGCCAGTGTGTTGGAGCGAATCAAGGTTCTCTCTGAGTTGGGATTTTCTCATGTAATTTTCAACATGCCGGATGTGTATGAAATTACTCCGTTGGAAATTTTTGGTAAGGAAATTATCCCGGCGGTGGGGTAAGAAAAAAGGTGCGTTGCACTTAGGGATTAACCAAGAATCATTTGAATGGAAATGATAATTGAATAATTACATACCAGGAGTGCGATGCACCTAAAACTAAAATGTAATTTCTCAAGGTGCAACGCACTTTTGGATAGTTGATTCCCAAACTTTATCACTTGTTCAGCGAATTCTCTTTCTCCCTAAGTGCATCGCACCAAGAAAAGGTGCAACGCACTTTTGGATAGTTGATTCCCAAACTTTATCACTTGTTCAGCGAATTCTCTTTCTCCCTAAGTGCATCGCACCAAGAAAAGGTGCAACGCACTTTTGGATAGTTGATTCCCAAACTTTATCACTTGTTCAGCAAAATCTCTTTCTCCCTAAGTGCAATGCACCTTACTTTTACTCTTCCAGTTTCCTCAAATGAGGGAAGAGGAGCACTTCGCGGATGGTTTGCTGGTTCGTGAGCAGCATCACGAGGCGGTCAACACCCATCCCGAAGCCGCCCATAGGGGGCATACCGTAAGACATAGCACGCAGATAATCTTCATCCATGGGATGGCGTTCTTCATCATCCGATTCATAATCGCGGCCCATTTCGAGGAAGCGTTGTTCCTGATCAAGAGGATCATTGAGTTCGGTAAAGGCGTTACATAATTCCATACCGGCAATAAAGCCCTCAAAACGTTCGGTCATGGTCGGGTCGCCAGGTCTGGATTTGGCTAACGGTGATATATCACGCGGGTAATTGTATAAAAATGTTGGTTGTAATAAAGTGGGTTCGAGGTAATCACCGATCAAGGCATCAATTAATTTTCCACGGGCACTACCTGGTTTGAATGGATATCCTTTGGCTTTCATGGCGGCTTCCAGGCTTTCCCCGGTTGGGTGCTCTGCAATGTCGATACCGGTGGTGTTGATAATCCCCTGGCGTAATTCCAGACGGTTCCATGGAGGAGAAACATCGATGGTGTTGCCTCGGAATTGAATGGTGCGTGTACCTAAAACCTGATCACACACATAGGCAACCATTTCCTCAGTCAGATCCATGATTGAGTTATAGTTGGCATAGGCCATATAGAATTCGATCTGGGTAAATTCCGGGTTGTGTTTGAAAGAAACACCTTCATTGCGGAAATCTCGCCCAATTTCATAGACCCGATCAAAACCACCTACGATCAGCCTTTTTAGATACAACTCAAAGGAAATTCGTAAATAGAGTTCCTGTTTTAGTTGATTATGGAAGGTCACGAAGGGTCGGGCAGCTGCTCCACCATAAATAGGTTGCAGAATTGGGGTTTCAACTTCCAGAAAATCACGGGCATCAAGGAATTCCTGTATGGCTCTAATGGT
>CAYSFA010000080.1:5538-12859 GCA_964430025.1 uncultured Anaerolineaceae bacterium
ACAGCCAAGTCTGCATAGCGCTGGCGGTAACGCATTTCCGAGTCATTCAAGGAGGCATGTCGCACGACTTTACCATCCACGATTTCATCTTTGGCTGCTGGTAATGGGGTTACTGCTTTGGCCAACATACGAAAACTCATCACATGCAGGGAAATTTCGCCTGTTTTTGTGCGGAAAAGGCTACCAGAGGCTTCAATATAATCACCGAGGTCATAAATCTCTTTGAGAAATTGCATTTGTTCTGTACCAATTTCATTGATACGAAAGAAAAGTTGAATGCGAGCTGTGCCATCTTCGATATGGAAGAATGCAATTTTTCCCATGTGTCGCATCGCACGAATGCGCCCTACCAGGGTAGCCTGAATGGGATCACTCCCTTCGATTTGTTCTGCAGCTTCAAAGGCCTGAATGGCTTCCAGATTGCGATGAGTGTAATTTGCTGTTGTAGGATAAGGCTCAATCCCTTCCGATTTCAGAATTTCAATTTTTTCCAGACGGATTTTTTCTAGTTCATTTCTTTCCATTTTGATACCCTCTACATCACGATTTATTATTAAAAAAGCCCCGCCTAATGATATCACAGGCGGGGCAAAGGTCATTTATATTTTAATTACTCAAATTTGATAATTTTTACCTTATAGGTGCCTGCGGGTGCGTTAACAGAGACTGTTTCACCTGCCTTATGGTTGAGTAATGCCTTACCCAAAGGTGATTCATTGGAAATTTTTCCGATACTCGGCTTTGCTTCTGCAGCACCAACGATGATGTAAACTTCTTCTTCTTTTACACCTTCTTCAACGATGGTGACTTTTGAACCAACCTGAATGTTGTCGGCTTGTTGTTTATCTGTGACGATGCGGGCAGTGGCAAGTAGATATTCAAGTTCTTTGATGCGGCCTTCGGTGAAAGCTTGTTCGTTTTTTGCTGCTTCATATTCAGCATTTTCAATCAGTTCGCCACCTTCCATGGCTTCATGCAGGCGTTCGGCGACTTCTTTGCGTTTTGTGTTGCGCAAATACTCTAATTCGTTTTGTAATTCATCATAACCTTCTTGCGTCAGAAATGATACAGACATGTCGTTTCCTTTTAAAATTTTTTTTAATTTATCCCGATTAAAAAGAAATAAACCACTCCAGCAGGAGCGATTTGTTTTCTACATCCTTGTTATAGGTAGCAAGATATTATCATAATTCAGAACGAAATGCAAGCTGTATTTGGATGAGATTCAGTAAATCTCGACTAATTTGATATAAAACGATTTTTCTATTGCCATTTATTCAAAAAAAGTTAATGATTGACAGTCAAGAGCAAGATTACTACTATTAAAATACCAATGGAGGTGGAGATGAACCACAATCAAAAATCTATTCAACGTTTTTTTTCGATCATTATTATTGTATTAATATCAAGTCTTGCCTGTCAGATTCCGTTTAGTCCAGGTGGGGAGAATGGTGCTGAAGCAAACTTAGAAGCCACCTTATCAGCATTGCAAACGCAAGTGGCAGAAGCAGAATTGGAAAAATCTCCCACTCAAACACTCCCAGCTCCGGAGGGTAATGAAGGTTCACAACCAACAGAGACAGAACAAATTCAGCAACCGGATCAACCATCTACAACTTACTTATATCAAGGTGTTTATCTCTTACAAAATAACCAGTTTAGCCCATTTGATTTTTCAGGAAAATCGCTTGGCAATGGTTTCCCAGCTGGTGAAAATTCCTGGTATGGTGAAAATGCTGTTGAAAGTTTCACGGATGAAATTGTTTATACAGAATTTGCGGAGGGTCCGACCAAAGTTTACCGGGTAAATTCACAAGGTACCACTACGCTGGACTTTATTACTTCTCAGGACCCTATCTCTATTGCTGTATCTCCCAACCGCCAATTAATTGCCTGGGCAACCAGTCGCTGGGGAGCTGATGAAATGCAAACAGAGATATTTTATGCAAACATGGACGGAAGTAATATTCAGGTAATTGATTCATTAACTGGGTTAGAAACATTAGATTTTCCACGTATTTTTTATCCCATACGCTGGACAGAAGAAGGACGCCTGCTTTATGGTACTGGAATGACCGGAATTGGCGGGTATATGATTTTTTGGGGCTATAACGGGTTATTTCTTTACAACCCTTTGGATAATTCGACCCGAACATTAGTCGATGATGAGGAACGTCTGGGGATTTGTTTGAGCAGTATTTCAGATGATCTGGAAATGATCGCGATCGTTTGTGGCGCGGATAACCAGGTGAAGGTCCGTTCACTGAATACCGGTGTAGAAACTGCTTTTCCGGTGGTGGAAGATCAGGTGATGGCAGGGTCTGCACGTTTTTCTCCATCTGGGGAGTGGCTGGCTTATGTCGTACAGCGTTCGGATCCGATGCAGGAATTAGGGAAAGTGGTGGTTGTGCCAGTCGATGGAAGTCAATCTCCACGAATTCTTGCCACTGTTGAAGATGGATCATTCCTGGTAGAAGGCTGGATTAATGATGAGGAATTGATTGTTACTCAAAACCTGATGTCTATTGATCAACCTGAAGTATTCAGAGTATCCAGGGAGAATGGAGAAATTATTCAGATCGCCAATGGAAAATTTATAGATTTTATTCCATAAACAATCTTTGATTGAATATTATACGAAACATTAACCATCTCTTGACAGGGTGAGGGATGTATTTATAATCGTAAATGAAAATCATTTTCAATTAGAAATAACCCGAAAGGTGAAATCCTGGTCGGTTTTGGTAAAAGGTGTTTGTTTGATGAAAAAGCCAAGTTACTTATATTTTTTTCTGCTCGTTTTGCTTTTAGCTGCTTGCCAACCAGTAGAAAATACCCCAGCTCAACAAGTTTCTTCCTTACGCGTGGTTGCTGTTGAATCATTTTTAGCAGACATCGTTCAAAATATCGCTGGAGATCGATTGCTTGTGGAAACATTAATGCCAAGTGGGTTGGATCCACATTCGTTTGAGCCTACTCCTCGTGATGTGGCAAAAATCATGGACAGTGATCTGCTCTTCATCAACGGTGCCGGTTTGGAGGAATGGCTGGTGGACATTATGGAAACACTTCCGGATGACCAACTCATCATTGAAGCGTCAGCAGGTTTAGAAGGACTTTCAGCAGGTGATGAAGAACATAGTGATGACCTTAAAGAATTAGTAAAAGTCTCTGAGGATGAAGATGGTCATGACCAAGATCCACATTTTTGGTTGAATCCATTACTGGTGATCAAATATGTCGAAAATATTCGAGATGGATTAATCAAAATAGATCCTGAAGGTGCTGATGTTTACACCTCCAACGCAGAGCAATACATTAACCAATTGAAAGAATTGGATCAATATCTTGAAGAGGAGATCAAACAAATTCCGGAAGGTCGGCGGTTGATCGTGACCAACCATGAAAGTTTTGGATATTTTGCTGATAGATATGGTTTTACAGTCGTTGGAACAATTCTACACAGTGCCAGTAGTGGCGCGTCGCCATCCGCCCAACAAATGGCAGCATTGGTGGATGAAATGCGCAGGACAGGAGCAACAGCAATTTTTTTGGAAACAGGTACAAACCCGCAATTAGCGGAACAGCTTTCCAACGAAACCGGTATTCGGGTGGTGTATGATCTCTACACTCATTCGGTCAGTGAGCCTGATGGCAATGCTCCTAATTACATTGAACTGATGAAGTATAATGTGGAGCAAATGGTACGGGCATTAAAAGATTAATTAAAAGGGAAGGATGACCGGACGACCATGGAATTAGCCCATCTTGAAGTAGAAAATATCGAGGCTGGATATAACGGAGAATCAGTCCTGAAAGGCATTAGTTTTTCGGTTCCTGCTGGTGAGTCTCTGGCTGTGGTTGGGCCAAATGGCGCAGGGAAATCGACCCTCTTCAAAGTTCTGGTGGGATTATTGCCGATTAAGGTTGGGACCGTCAAAGTGCATGGACAACCATTGGGAGATCATATTGATTGCATCGCTTATGTCCCCCAGCGGGAAGTGATTGACTGGAAATTCCCGGTCACTGTAATGGACGTGGTCGTGATGGGCCGCTTTGGCAAGCTTAAATGGCTGCAAAAACCTGGTAAAGAGGATTATGACATCGCTATGCGGAGCCTTGAGCAAATGGGGATAGCCAATTTATCGAAGAATTCCATTTCCGATTTATCCGGAGGGCAACAGCAACGGGTATTTCTGGCGAGGGCGTTGGCTCAGAATCCACACATCTTGTTACTGGATGAACCATTCACCGGAGTAGATGCAGGTACCCAGGAAACCACCATGAAATTTTTGGAGGAGTTGCATAAAATCGGTGTGACTTCGATGGTTTCCACCCACGATTTGAATATGGCAGCCAGTCGTTTTTCAAAAGTTTTGTTGATTAATAAAAATATTATCGCTTATGGCGAACCTGAAGAAGTTTTTACCCCTGAGAATTTACAAATCGGCTTTGGAGGGCAGGTGCTTTCGATGCATGGAGTAATGGTGGTTGATGAATGTTGTCCACCTGAGTCATCTGAGGTGATTAATTGATCGAATTTATTACCTCTCCCTTTACTTATTCCTTTATGCAACGTGGTTTTCTGGCGGCTTTGTGTGTTGGGGTCCTGTGCTCCGTCGTGGGGGTGTACATCGTGCTGCGAGGGATGGCATTTTTAGGGGATGCTCTGGCACATGCTATCTTGCCCGGTGTAGCCATCGCTTACTTATTTGGGGGTAACTTGATTTTAGGTGCCTTTGTAGCGGCTGTAGTGGTCGCTTTGGGGATTGGGTTTTTCTCCAGTGAAGGAACCATTAAAGAAGATACCGCGATTGGAATTCTTTTCTCGGCTGCCTTCGCGTTAGGGGTTGCGTTAATCAGCAGTATTCGCACCTATGCGGTTGATTTAAGCCATATCCTGTTTGGAAATGTGCTGGGGGTAAGTGTCAATGATCTCATTTTTACAGCGATTTTAACGACGATAATATTGATTATTGTTGCAGTGAATTACAAACAATTTATGGTAATTTCATTTGATCCAATTCTGGCGACGATGATGCGATTACCGGTGCAATTTTTACGATACCTGATGCTGGTCATGTTAGGGCTGACGGTGGTGGTATCGATCCAGACTGTGGGGGTTGGATTGGCCGCGGCTATGTTAGTTACGCCTGCTGCTTCAGCGTATTTATTGACCCGACGTTTGCCATCCATGATGATCGTTTCCGCGGTGATCGGAGCAGTCTCCAGTGTGATTGGTTTATACATCAGTTATTACATCAACATTGCCTCCGGATCAGCCATCGTCCTGACTGCTACTTTAATATTTTTTATTGCATTTATTTTCTCTCCCCGAAGAGGAAAAATAGGTCATTAATACTCCACCCAACATAAATACATAAGGCGGTTTTATGAGAAGTGAAGACCTGGTAATCAAACAAATCCTCGATTTTGCAGACAAGGATTCAAATATTCGGGCTGTTGTCATGAATGGCTCGCGGGTCAATCCGAATATCAAAAAAGATATTTTTTGTGATTATGACATTATCTATTTTGTTCATAATCTTGAGAAATACACTTTCAATCAAAACTGGATTCCGTATTTTGGCAACCTGGTTATTATGCAATTTAATCGCCATGATGATTACCCGGAAGATCATTATGTCTACCTGATGCAATTTGATGATGGTGTTCGCATCGATTTATCTTTTTCTTCCATGAAGATGATCAAACAATTCGTCGAGGATAGTTTAACAATAGTATTGTTGGATAAAGACCAATGTGTACCGTCCGTACCTCCTCCAAATGAATCTTCTTACATCACCAAATCACCGAAAAAAGAAGAATTTGACCTAATAACCAATGAATTCTGGTGGGTATCAACTTACGTTGCCAAAGCCCTTTGGCGTAATGAGATTGTGAGTGCCAAAAATTTATTTGAAGTGATTGTTCGTGATTGTCTGAATAAAATGATTAATTGGTATTTAGCAATGCAATATGATTGGAAAATCAATGTTGGGAAAATGGGGAAAAACTTTGAAAAGTTCTTGTCCCCGGATCTTTGGCAGGAACTATTGGCAACTTACCCCGGTGCTGTGGAGGAAGAAATCTGGCTTGCATTATTCACCGCAGGTGATTTGATGCGAAAAGTCAGTATTCCGGTTGCTGATAAACTTGGGTATCCCTATCCAAACCAGGATGATGAGAAGGTGTCACGTTATTTACGCCAGGTAAAAGCCTTACCGAAGGACGCAGCATCGTTTGATTAACATAAAAGACCCTACCAACGAGAGGAGGGTCTTCGATTCACAACAGAAAACAATTAACCTAGAACAGGTGATGCTGTATAAGTAGCTCCACGTCGCATGGCTTCTTTGTTTAATGTGAACAAATTCTGATGTCTACCAGGTAAATGTTCTTTTAGTGCTTTTTCAATGGCAGCTACCGGCAGAATATCCATGTTAGCCAATAATGCCCCTAACAGCACCATATTCGTCATGCGTTTTTCACCCAATTCTTCCGAAATTGAATTGGCTGGCACCATGACTACTTTTATGTCGGTTCGTTTTACTTCACGATCCACCATGGATTGATTGACAACCAAAATGCCACCTTCTTTTACTTTATTTTCATACTTGTCCAGAGAAGGTAGGTTCATGGCAATAACAGCTGTTGGACGGCTCACCATAGGAGAGCCAATTTCCTCATCACTGATCACCACGGTACAATTGGCGGTTCCCCCACGCATTTCTGGCCCATAAGAGGGGATCCAGGTAACCTGTAAGCCTTCATCCATGGCTGCATAGGATAATAATTGTCCCGCGAAGAGTACACCTTGACCACCAAAACCAGCAACAATAATCTCTTTTTGCATTATTCCTCCAATTATATTTTCAGGTCTTTCACCGCGGAACTAACTTTATAATCACCAATCGGATAGTAAGGGATCATTGATTCTTCCACCCATTTGAGTGCCTGAACCGGGGTTAAGCCCCAGTTGGTTGGGCATGTGGAGAGCAGTTCCACCAAGGAGAAGCCAAGGCCATGTTTTTGGGTTTCAAAAGCCAGACGAATAGCTTTTTTGGCCATTCTGACATTTTTGGGATCGTGCATACTTCGGCGAACCACATAACCTGCTCCATCGAGGGTCGCCAGCATCTCCGCGGTACGGATCGGGAAGCCGGCCACTTCAATATCACGCCCTTCTGGGGAAGAGGAGGTTTTTTGTCCTGGCAATGTAGTAGGGGCCATCTGCCCACCGGTCATGCCATAATTGGCATTATTAAGGAAAATGACGGTGATATTTTCCCCACGAGCTGCGGCCGCGACAATTTCACCC
>CAYSFA010000080.1:12869-13419 GCA_964430025.1 uncultured Anaerolineaceae bacterium
TGGAAGCCAAATCACCATCCCCTTGATAGGTCATCACAAAACGTTGGGGAAGAACCCGTTTAACACCGGTAGCCATTGCTGGAGCACGACCGTGCGGTGCCTGGACAAAATCAAAATCAAAATAGTTATACGCAAAAACCGAACAACCGACCGATGCAACCCCAATCGTGTTGCCACTGATTCCCATTTCATCAATTACTTCCGCCACCAGGCGATGAGCAACACCATGGGTACAACCCGGGCAATAGTGGGTTTGAACGCTTGCCATCGATTCGGGTCGATCATAAACCAATTGTTCTTCCATTGCACAATTTTCCATTTCAGACCTCCTAGTTCATCTTTCCAAATCGAGCTAACCAGCGATCGCGTGGGTGACCAATAGTAGGAATGGGTTCGCTCACCATTCTTTCAATTTCCGCTTCGATTTCTTCCGGCATGGGGAGGATACCACCCATGCGACCATAAAATTCCACTGGGACTTGACTGTGAGTGATGTTAAGAACATCATCCAACATTTGGCCCGCATTCATTTCAACCACCAAAATTCCCT
>CAYSFA010000081.1:0-13345 GCA_964430025.1 uncultured Anaerolineaceae bacterium
AGGAAAATTAATGTGGTCTCATTCCCAAGGGATTTATGGGTGCAGGTTCCCAGTTTATGGGAAATGAAGATCAATCAGGTCATGCAGCTGGGTGGATTTGATGCTGTGGCTGGTATGTTTGAAGCGAATTTTGGTATGCGTCCGGATTATTATGTGATGACCAACTTCAATGGTTTCAAACAATTCATTGATAACCGCGGAGGTGTGGATGTCAATGTTGCCTCAGATTTTTCTGATACCTGTGACCTGCCGCAACAGGATGGTAATGGAAACTGCAACCTGACTGCTGGAGTTGTTCACATGGATGGTCCGACAGCCTTATGGTATGTTCGGGCACGCACGACCTCCAATGATCTGGACCGAACACGTCGGGAACAGGAAGTTTTATTTGCACTCGCCAAGAAATTAATCAGTTTCCAATCTCTATCAAATTTATCAGCAATGAAAGATGAAATTACGGATAATGTCGAAACGAACATGACTATTGAACAGGCAATCAATTTGATGCCTTTTGTAGGCATGGTTATGAATGATCCTGACAAAATCCACTCCATTTCTATCGGAGAAGAGCATGCTTACCCCACATGGTCGTGGGATGGGATGTGGATCCTAATGCCAGAAACTGAGGTAATTCGCAATTTATTACAGGAAGCTGGAATAAAACTCAATTAACCAAGGTGGAATTGAAAGATAAGTTCTCAAGCATTTGCTTGGGAACTTTTTATTTTCAGAATGCTATAATTACACGAATTGTTTCTGTATTGAAGGAGATGTCTTGTTTATTACCTTAATTGGGATGTCAGGAATTGGAAAATCATATTGGTCGAAAAAACTTGAACAACATGACTTTATTCGATTCGGATGTGATGATTTAATCACCAAGTATCTAGCGAAGAAATTAGGATTCGCAAATGCCATGGAGTTTGACATGCATGCCTGGGTGGGTTACCCGGATGAAACAACCCATGCTGAGCGTGCTAATGAATATTTGCAGGCAGAAGAGACCGTGTTGATGAACATCATTAATAATCTTGAAGCTGCAAATCACCAACAGAATTTTGTGATAGATTCCACCGGCAGCATTATATATATGAAATCAAATGTGATCAGTCGTTTGAAAGAATTAACTCATTTTGTGTATTTGGATATTGCCCCGGATGACCTGGACAAAATGTTTACATATTACATGCAAAACCCGGTGGCTATCATGTGGAATGGGTATTTTCAAGCAAAACCTGATGAACCCAGGTTGAAAACTTTCGAACGTTGTTACCCTTTATTGATCCAATCCAGAGAACAGAAATATAGGGAAATCGCTCAAATTACAGTTCCTCCGGAAGTACATCGTATGCGAGAAACCACCGTCGATAAATTTTTGGAACACATTACCTTAATAATTAAATAAACACCCATCTGAACAATTAATTTCCAGATGGGTGTTAAAAAAATTAACGTTTAGAACCTGCTGCAATTAATTGATTGAGCAACTCATGACCTGCTGGTAATAATGTGAGCGTTCCTTTATTTTCCAGAATTTTCTGCATTTCAAGGATCTCAAACATTGCATTTGCGACATCAGGTTCTTTCGTGATTTCCTGAAGAGCTTCACCAACAATTCTTGGTCGAATCGCACCTGCTTTGGCGAATTCAACTGCTGCCAATCGTTCCGCTGTCCCGGCAATAATGTTGACCTGGTTGGCACCATCCTGCTTGATTGCGGAGGTAACCTGGCGCAGACGATTGACTACTTTTTCTTCAATCTGACGGATCATACCAACATCCCGAAAATGTACTTTTCGGATGTAAACCGATCCTAATTTGTAACCCCACTCATTAGAGCGAGGGGTTACTTCTTCACGCACAGTCCGGCTCATTTGGTGACGGTCAACCAGCATATGATCAAGAGGCATATTACTTAATGAACGCACCACTGCATTGCTTACATTGGCTGCTAATGATCCTCGAGGGTCAGCATTTTTGAAGAGGTAAGCAACCGGGTCACTAATATACATTTCATACCAGATTCCAACACCCATCGGTGCCCCTTCCTCAGAATTGACAGGATTACTTCGCAGGTATTGTTGGTCCATTCGCAAATCAAGCACTTTTCGGCTGCCGAACCAGTTCACCAGGAATGCTCCAGGACCAATTTTCAGTGGAAGGATGTGGATCCCAGGTTCATTTAAGATACCAATCACCTTACCAAAAAGAATGAATACCTGGCTGGTTCCTTCGTTGACGATTGTATAAAGTCCTAAGAGACGCACAAAAAACAAAAACAATGGCATGATGAACCACATTGCAAAAAACGTCACAACAGCCGCGATTATTAATTGGAGGATTGGGCTCATGATTTCACCTCCCGAATGATTTGATTAGCGTTGTTAAATAACCTCAGCCGAACATTGCGTAAATAAGCGGATAGGGAATCTGCTCCACTGGATTTTAGAATTCGCAATTGTTCTGCCAAAGCTTTTAGTGGTTCGACCTCAGCCTGGGCATTAAGAGTCTCGATTTCTACAGCGCGTTTTGATTGCACAATTTTCTGGTCAGCGAGTGCTTGCGCAAGACTGATATCAGATGAAACCTGGTTGTGAGCTGTGTTAATGGCAGCCAGAGCAGATTCAACTTCCGCAGGGGGGTCAATCCCGGTAATTAAAGAAGCATCTAAGACGATGCCATACCTTGCCACAGAGGATCCACACTCTCTTTCCATATGATCATTAAGATCTCTCAAATTCTTGCGTAGATCATTGATGGACACACCTGTGACAATACTCATTTCACTATCCAGATTGACTGGAGATTCAGGGGCTTCAAAACTGGCTATTCTTTCCCGTAAGACGGACACGAAATATCCCATTACATGCGATATGGGGTTCTTCACCCCAAACAAATATGCATACAAATTATTTTCTGCAATACGATATCTAATTTGCCCGGTCAATCCGGTGTTCAATTGGTCTTTGGTGACTGCTTCGAGAATTGTTCCCCCGGAATTGGCTCTTGGTTCATCAGGGTCATAAGCCATGTTGACTGTCTGGGTGGCTACTGATACTTTATAAACCCTTTCCCAAGGCCATTTGAAATAAGGGCCACCAGGTTGAATAACTTTTACTAAGGGGTAGGTGTATCTGTTTTTTTCTTCTTCCGTTAACATTTCTGTCATAGGTGTATTGCGGGTAGTATTATCTCCCAACCTCTCTGCTCGACCAAAAATTGTCTTTACCGCACGCTCATTTTGATCTACGGTAAAGAATGAGGTAAGCACATACCTGAAGATAAACCAAACTCCCAACCCAATGAGGATTCCAACTAAAAAGGTCATACATCACTCTCCTATTAAATTGTTTTGATCGTGGAATAATGATCAAAGTTCAGAATAAGTATAAGGTTTAGTTGACCAGTAATTCAAGAAAATGGTAAGGGTTTTATATTTAATGATTAGGTTGAGTGAATAGAGGATGAAATTTGTGTCAAATGGCTATGTTCATGCAATGCCATTCTTCTTGCCTGGCTGTAAATGGTGTGTTTTTTTCCTTTGATAAACCCACCTCGTTTCCAATCTTCCAGTTGTAAATTATTAAGCGTTGATAACAATTTTTCTCGTTTCTCAACATAGAATTTGAATGATTGTGTAAAAGGCATTGTGGAAAAATCACTAATGTATTGCCAATCTCGAGGATGAAGATATTCAATCTCTGGAAAATCATGAGTTAGCATTTCATGAATAGTATCACCCCAGATTGTTGCACAGGCATGAAAATGTGCCAGAATTTCCACTACTGACCACGAATTCTCTTCTTTTCGTATTTCTAAAAAAACAGGCTCGATTCCATCAGTAAGTTTATTAATTTCTTCAGTACTGCAGACAAGTAAATTAATCACTTTTGTGACATTTTGAAAGGTTATGGTGGTACTTATTTTTATGTTCATATTGTTACTTTTTTTCCTGATAACCTCTCCACCCGCCATATTTTGTGATTTCTTTATGACCTTCGGTAATATAAGGTTCAGCCAGTACGCCGAAAACTAAATCATGGTTATCTAACTCGATCTTTCCGATACATAATCCAGGTGGTTCTTTCTTTAAAACGGAGATAAGTGCTTCAATAGATATTTCCCAAACTTCCAGGCTGATTGAATTTCCATTTACTTCATCACGAAGCATCCCTGGATAATTATCATCAATGGACCACAATCGATAATTGTTCGATGTCTGTGATTCTTTTATAAAAATAGCATTTACCTCAAGCAAATTTTGATTGAGGGAAAAACCACGCATCAAAGTACCGTTCACTGCGAAAAGAAGCGTTTCCATGAATTCGTCCTTCATTTTCTTTGAAAAAATTAAATTCCATTCTCAACGATTATCACGTATAATCTAATTTTATTTTAACTTATGATATTGGTACTGATCTGATACCTTATTCGTAAAGGAAATTCCCGAATTGAACAATACTCCTCTCCTTATCTATAATCCCGTCGCTAATCAAGGTGGTGCACAAAAAATTTTACAGAAAGTTAAGGATTTATTTGAAATGTATGATTTCAAGTACGACCTGAAACTTACTGAAAATCATGGTCATGCGTTAGATTTAGCGAAACAGGAGGCCGAATCAGGTAGAAATCTGATCATTGCTGCAGGGGGAGATGGAACCATGAATGAAGTGATCAATGGTTTGATGCGTGCTGATTTAAAGGATAACAAGCGACCGGTAATGGGGGTCTTGCCAGTAGGACGTGGAAATGATTTCTCTTTTGGTATGGATCTACCTTCGGAAGTAGAAAAAAATGTACGTGCCATCACTGAAGGAAAAACCAGAAAAATTGATATTGGGATAGTAACTGGTGGGGATTATCCTAACGGGAGATATTTTGGCAACGGTGTTGGGCTGGGGTTTGACACTGTTGTAGGGTTTGAAGCAGCAAAAATTAAGTGGGCTAAAGGAGCGGCATCGTACTTTGCGGGATTAATTAAGACAATTTCTCTCTACCGTACGACACCGACTTATGAAATTATTTTGGATGATGAAACGATCACTCAGCCGTCCTTGATGGTTTCCATTATGAATGGAAAACGGATGGGGGGTGCTTTTCATATGGCTCCAGATGGAGATCCAGGTGATGGATTTTTCAATCTCTGTATTGCCAGGCAGGTTTCACAAATGAAAATTTTGCCTTTAGCAACTCGTTTTATCAGTGGCAGTCAGGCGAATCACCCGGCAATTCGTATGCCCAAATCCTCCAAGGTTCGGGTAAGAGCGCTCAATGGGAGTATCCCTGCTCACGCGGATGGTGAAACAATTTGCACAGCGGGGGAGGAATTGCTCATTGAATTAATCCCGCAAGCCATTGAAGTGATAAAAGTAGAGGAGTAGTTGGTTTAATGAAGCGTAGTTTACGGATCATGAATGCGGTATTGCGATTTGTGTTTCAAATCGTCTGCCGAATAAATCCTAAGGATTTTAAGAAGGTGCCGGTAGAGGGACCTTTAATTTTGGTAGGTAACCATATTAATTTTCTGGAGGTTCCAGTATTTCTTCCCCATGTTGATCATCCTAATGTGATAGGAATCGCAAAACGGGAGTCCTGGAAAAATCCTCTATTTAACTTTTTGTTTAAACAATGGGGAATAATCCCGATTGACCGGGGGATGGTGGATCGGGAAGCATTTCGGCTAACTGAAGAAGCCTTGAAAGCTGGCAAGGTGGTAGCGATGTCTCCGGAAGGCACACGAAGCAAAGATGGCTGTTTATTACCAGGAAAACCTGGGGTAGTTGCTATCGCGGTCCGCAGCAAAGCACCACTCCTTCCAGTTGCTTTTTATGGATATGAGAATTTTTGGGCGAATTTAAAACGGTTAAGAAAAACGAATTACAACATTGTGGTGGGAAAGCCATTTCAATTAAATCTGGATGGGAGTGCGCTTTCGAAGGATGTTCGCCAGGTAGTGACGGATGAAATAATGTACAAAATCGCGGAACTCCTCCCGGAAAAATATCGAGGGCATTACCAATTCAATATCTCAAAGATGTTGAATCCTGATTAGCTTGGATTAATCTTCGTAATACCCACACAAAGCCAGCGCTCCTGGGCCAGTATTAAGCCCCAACACCGGACCAGTGATGTTTATGATTAACTCAATCGGATTGAATTCATTTTGGATTCTTTGAGCAAGATCTTCAGCTTTATCCAGGGCATTGCCATGCAAAACTGCGATATGAAGCTTTTTGGTGAGATCCAGTTTTTGGAAGAATTTTTTATACATATTCTCAATCAATGCTTTTTGAGTTCGCGCGATACTAACAGCTTCTACTAATCCGGTTTCGTGATTAATCGAAACCAATGGCTTGACTTGTAAAAGTCCACCAACCCATTTGACAGCACTGCCAATTCTTCCCCCTTTTTGAAGGTATTCGAGTGTATCCATTGCGACAAATTGAACCAGGCGTTTTCGCACCTGTTCAATTTTATCCATGATAGAACTGACATCATCGCCCATTTCTTTCGCCCTAGCGGCAGCCAATACCTGCCACCCTAAAGTCATGGTTGGACCCTTAGAATCGACAACTCTTACAGGAATATCGACTAATTTTGCTGCGTTGCTTGCCATTTGAAACGTTCCACTCATCGCACCACTGACGGTTAAAACAATGATATCAGTGATCCCTTTGCGATGTAAATCCTCATAAACTTCTTTAAAATCATTTACACTGGCTTGTGAAGTGGTTGGTCTGATTTTGTCAATCCCCAGCCGTTGATAAAATTCCAAAGATGACATTTCGATACGATCTTTATATTCTTGATCCCCCCAGATGACATATTGGGGAACAATGGTAATACCATATTGATTTATTAAATTTTCAGGGATATCACAAGTGCTGTCAGTAACGATTCCTATCATTTGTACACTCCCATACCGATAATAATTTAGCAGAGATACTATTAATTAAATATACCGCATTCCTAAAAGTTACGTCAAATAGCTTGGTCAAAATTCTTTGAAATACGCGCTATTCAGGATTTTTTGATAGGTTTCAAAATCATTTTTCGAGTAACAACAAAAAATTACCCATTCAATCGAAGGGACTTTTGGTAAATGATTCTTTACTGTATGGATAGCTAATCTTGCAGCCTCTTCGACAGGATACCCATATACACCAGTGCTAATAGCTGGAAAAGCAATGCATGTTATTTTTTTCTCTTCAGCAATTTCCAGTGAATTTACATAACAAGCAGTGAGTAATGCTGCTTCATTTTCAGTCCCACCATGCCAGACAGGCCCGACGGTATGAATTACATAATTCGCAGGGAGATTGTACCCACTCGTAATTTTTGCTTCCCCAGTGCGGCATCCATGAAGGGATCGACATTCTTGTAATAGTAGTGGTCCAGCAGCACGGTGAATTGCTCCGTCAACCCCTCCTCCACCAAGCAGAGTGGAATTGGCTGCATTTACAATTGCATCCACTTTTAGGGTCGTAATGTCTGCCTGAATAACCTCTAATTTGGCCAATATTAATCCTTATGGTAATCTGGAAATCACTCCACTTCCGGAACATAGGGAGCATGCCTGTCAATATTACCAACAAAAACAGGTAATTTTTCATGCCCAAGTTGTTGGCGGATTGCTGAAATTTCTCCGATATGATACCAATAATGGTAGATGGTTCGTAATAATAAATTTCCAAACGTATATCTAATTTCTTTCCCCTGGCTGATGATTGGTTTTGTGAGCGTTTCTGTTGTTAGTGTATCTAACCATTCGTTGGTTTCATTGGTGATGGTTTCCCAGGCTGTGAGTACCTCGTCCAATAGAGGAGTACTGGCAGGTGCACCATAACAAAATTCCTTATCGATTTTAGGAAATAGGATTTTCCCCATTCCGTAACTTAAGAAATAGCTTTGTTCCTGCCATGCCAGATGCCCTATATTCCAACTGATACAATTCATCGGTAGAATTCGAATGACTGCATCTTTTTGGGATAAACCCCTGAAGGAACGATTGAATTCATATCTGGTAAATCGTAGTTGATTGACAAGTGGATGCGGCATTACTAAACCTCCTGGTTGGATTTATTTCATTTTAATCCAAACTAGAGGATTAGTATAAGTTGATTTTTAAGGAAATTTCTTGATTATGGCTGATTATCCAGCTGAATCGAAGGCAATTTTTAACCAGGCAAGTAATTCATCATCCACCTCGTTGGGGTTTTGAAGCCAGACTTTATATTGGCACATACCTCCGGCTGGTTGTTCCTGTAATCGTTCAGTAGAAGGTATACCTTTCATATTCAACCCAATTTCCAAACGATTCTTTGTGCCAGGTCCAACCATCGCAAATTGTTTTTTCCTTCGTAGACTCAAATAGGTTTTCTTGGGAGAAATCTCAAAATCTCCGAACGTATGGATGGCTCTCATCACAGCATCGTGTAAGGGGCGAAGTCCTCCTTTAGATCCGGAATAAATGGAAAGTAGTACATCTTCATGGGAATCGGATTGCGGGAGTTTTTCAGTGAGGGAGTTCTTGTAACTGTGTGCCAGGGTATTTGCATCACCATACCCTAACCCCAATTCGTTTATTAATAATTCCCTGATCTGACCGTGTTTTTCCAACCCACTTTTGGTAAGTAAATCAAACAATTCTTGAAGTGTTTTTCCGGTCTTTTTCTGAATATTCTGAAGCTGAGTTTCTATCGCTTTATCTACTGTATCCATATCATTCTCCGATCCACCAGGGTTCTTCTTACAATAATTGGAATTAAATACAAATCAAACAAATGTAAAAGCAATTTGGAAGTAAGTTTTTAGGGAATTGTTCAGATGTCCAATAATTTTCTAACTTTTTTCTGTAAGCTTCGGCTTAACCTAAAAAAACAGAGTGGGTCTCCCCACTCTGTTCTATGGAACTTTTTATCTTTATAAATCTTTCAACAATGTAGCGACCAGCAGTAAGGCTAAGCCCACCACCACCAACCAGAACGATATTCCTGAAATAACAGGAATGGTTACCAGATTTCCCAGTAATCCAAGAACACCTAATATTAAACTAATAATCCATGTTACCTGTTTGGGTGCATTAAGTTTCATTTTGTCCTCCTCTAAGAACTTTTGACTTAATTATAACTATTTTGAATTTATGTCAAATTCTCTAGATGTTCAATATTCAAATAAAGTTGCATCCTGGATGTTGATGTGGACTGATTGATTAACATCTCTCAGAGGTCAGAGAAGAGAAATTGAGTGATCAGAAATTTCTAAGATTGAAATAGAGTCAGAACCTCAGCATTGTATTTCGTTTCTACCACCACTGTCACCTGATCTTCCATTTCCAGGCGGGTATTTCCATGGGGGATAAGTATCTCATTATCGCGTTTAATCGATAAGATCAAAGAATCACCCGGCAAGATTAACTCTCTGATTCGTAAACCATCCAAAGAGGGATTTCGCAAGGTAAGCTCCAGGATGTTACGATCATCACTGGTGGAGCTCAGTAAATTGAACATGGAGGGGTTACGAGCCATCAATGTGATGAGGGTCGGTCGGAATAAGGCAGGTGAAAATACTTGAATTTCAGATTTTTTATACAATTCCACATTGCCGGGTTCATTTACCAAAGAAATGATGTGGTGCACACCAGCAGATTTTATTTTTTGACTGACTTCCAAATTTTCGTCATCATCACCACTCAGGATAAGCACAGTATCAATCTCATCTCCATTTTGGTTAATTTCATCCATCGTTAATGGTTCCAAACCTTCCCCGAGATCAATCTTTTCAATTTCGACTTGTGAGATAAGTATTTTTACGTGATCACCATGAGCCTGAAGCTGATGGGCGACATTTCTGGCAATATTATTTTCCCACCCATAAACCACACGTAAAAAATAACCTGATTCCCGAGCCGTTGGAGGTTGGAGTAGATTAAAGATGATCGGCATTAAGACAACAGTGAGCACAGCAAAAACGATGATTACCGCGCTGGTAGCTGGGGATAGGAGCCCTAATTGTTCACCTATAACCGCAATAGCTATCTCAATGGAAAGGTGGGTGTTTAACAAAAAACCGGAAGCGATAGAAGAACGCCACCCGATCCTTGATTTTAACAATAATGCCGGAATGAGTTTTACCAGGATTGAGACGATCAATAACACCGGGAGAAAAATCAGATTTTGCGGATTGGCTAATAATTCCTGTACGTTCAAATTAGCACCGGTAACAATAAAGAAGATCGGGATAAATAAACCAAATCCGAATGCTTCTAATTTGTGCACCAGGCTGTCATCTTGTTGGGATTTGAATAAGCCCACCAGCATCCCTGCCATGAATGCTCCCAAAATAAGTTCTACTCCGAGTGATTCGGCCATCACGACAAACACAAGCAGGATCACTATCGCTCCCCGGACTTTAATTTGAACCGTTGCTTGAGAGAGACTATCAAAGAGTTTAATCACTCTTGGTAATTTAAAAAAGCGTACTCCGATACGTGCAGCTATTAAAAAAAGTATGAATATGAGGAGAAAAGATAAGATTTGTAAACTCAGACCATTTTGGCTAAAAAGTATATAGATGGTTAGAAGGATGACAGTAAAGACATCATCTACTGTTGAACCCAGGAAAATGGCCTGACCAGTTTTGGTGTTCATCATTCTGCGATTCTTTAGCACAGGTAAAACGACCCCTAAGGAAGTTGCACCAAAGATCAACGTCAGCAGCATAATGTTGACTTGCATTTCCCATAGATTTACCAGGTAGCTTCCCCCTACTCCAAGCAGTAAGGTAAAAGCATAAATTATCAAGATTAGTGTTGGTAAGGATAATTTTCCGTTTGAATATTTATCTTTCGAGCCATTCAGCAAGGTAGAAATATCAATTTCAAGACCAGCTAAAAACATCAAAAAAGCCAAACCAATATTAGAGAATAAGGTTAATGTGCTTGATTCGGATGGATTCAAAAAACCTAATTGAGCAAAAATCAAACCAGCCAGCATTTCCCCTACAACCACTGGTAAGGCTTTGAATTTACTGATCAATAAAGGAACAAAAAAGGCAAGTCCAAGAACAACTAATAAAGATGAAAATTCATTTGTCAGATGCATACGAAAAATTATAACAAACCTTTATTGGTTCGTGGAACGCCGGGGAAGGTGGTGATACGTTTCTTGACATTCAAAAGGACGCTTGATAAGATAAGCCATCTCATTTTCGAGGAACCTATGCAAACTTATCTACTTTGGGTAACGCAATATCCGCTCATTTCCGCCGCGATTCAATTTGCCATCCTTGGCACACTGGGAGAGATCATTTCTTTCAGCATCCAGAATAAAAAGCTAGCCATCCCATGCAAATGGTTGCAACTTGTCGGAAAAATGATCGCCTGGGCAGTATTAGGGATTGTGATCAAATACGGATTCGCGGGGATGAAAGGCTTTGTGCAAGCGTTGTTGGATCATCAATTGTTACCAGTGTTTATGGCTGATGGTTTGGGATGGGCGTTTGCGGTTTCATTGTTTACCAATATATTATTTGGTCCCCAGATGATGGCCTTCCATCGGGTAGAGGACAATATAATTCTGGGGAATAAAGGATTTCAGGGCATTACGAAAGCCTGGAAGACCTTGATCTGGTTCTGGATTCCTGCGCACACCATCACTTTTCTCTTACCAACAGATTACCAAATTGGATTGGCTGCATTATGGTCTTTGGTGTTGGGCATCATCATGGGAGCGACGAAAAAATAGGATCCTCTTCGAAGAAATTCTCCATACAGATTCTAAAGCGTTGAGAATTACAATCTATTCGCGTCATGAAGGATTAACAAACTTCGAAATGTGAGGTCGTTAATTCTTCGCTCGGAGGTGCGCCAGTCTTGCTCGAGTATCAGACCGGTGTAACTGCTCCATTTTCGAAAATAAAGATGGGATAGCTTCTTTGTATATTTCCCATCATCTTGTTGTAACATCTCTTTGAGAACAGAAACCTGGCGATCCAATTCTGGAATTCTTGGTACTATTCCTGTCCTCGCTAACAATTCCATGCGGTGGAACCACATCATCCAATCAGCATCTGACAATGCTGACAAATCAGGGTTGAAATCAAACATACAAAAGGATGCAGGTGCAATTAATTGGGACACGTGTTTCAGCAGTATGTATGGGATTGGTGATAGCCTGATCAATCCTTTAACCCCATCGGTTAATTGTCTGAGATTTTCTTCTGTTCTCCAGGAATTAGTAAACGCCAAAAGTCGCAGATGATAAATTGAAGGCCATACTACATCAGGTTGGAAAACCAATTTTCCTTTATAGGTGGTAGTCACCGCTTCTATGGATTGAATGGATGCTGGAGTCTGAAAACTTACCAACGCTTTTACGATCTGGTTTTGTACAATTTCCAACTCTTCCATTCCCGCGTAGGCAAAAACCACCGCTCTTATCATTTGCGTTCCGCCAAGGTTGCGTCCATCGAGTGCTTTTCCCGCTTTTCCAATTCCCCGATTCAACCTTTCATCATCCTTCATCAGTGCTGTGAGCGCTTGACTCAAATTTGGGTTTGAATTCTCAATACCTTTTTCGCATAAAATTCGAATACCTGTTTCAAGGCTGTTTTCACCATGGAAGTCTTTGCTGATCCAGCCATCAGGTAGTTGCCAGCTGATTACCTCTCGAACCAAGGAATCATTCAATATTTGTTTTTGAAGACCCTGCATATTAGGATTATGGATGGATTCATGCAGGATTTCCTTCCGGATTCGATATTGGATAGAAGGGCAGGCTTGTTGAATTAGGTTTGTTAGTTCCATATAGTATTCCAAGTAGAATGGCTCTTTGAACGGCAAGACTAAAAGTAGAATTTATGAGAATTCTAAACACAACATAATCAAAAGGTATAAAAATTATACGCCTAATTGAGATTTGTCTCTTATTGAATTTTTACCAAAGGAGGCATTTGGGACTCCGGTTTGGTTTTCTTCTTAAAAATTCTCAAAAACAGGATCGTTATGATAACGGCAAAGAAAGCGGAGATGAGTAAGCTGATCCCAGCTATGATTCCTGACCAGATGAGCGCGTAACTTCCCCCTAAGTTCTCGATGATTTCTCCGCTTGAATTGAGACAGACCAGTTCATAATAAGTGGTATCACGTGGAAAACCATCCACACCATATTCAGTTGATTTGAAGGTATTGATTGCAGGGTCAGTATTTTCGGGGCACATATAGGTGCCAAGGGTGGAGGTGATTAACTCCTCGGTAAAAAATGTGCTCATTCCACCGACAAACAGGCTGACAGGAACAAGACAACCACTGACTAATAAAAACGCAATAACCCAGACCAAACAACCT
>CAYSFA010000082.1:0-6410 GCA_964430025.1 uncultured Anaerolineaceae bacterium
TTCCTCATAGGTTTCAGAAAAGTTATGAAGCCCCGACCCATCACAAGTTGCTCGAAAATAATAATATGGGCTTTCTGGAGCAAAAGCAACTGCTTGGATAGCACTTAAACTCGGATTACTAATAGGATGTGGAGGTAAACCTGGGTATAGATAGGTGTTAAATTCCGAATCCACTTGAAGATCCGCCAATGATAGTGGGTTCGTCCACCAGGTTGCCTGGTCTTCATTGTAACCAACCGCATATTGAACAGTTGGATCACTATCTAATTTCATGCCTATTAGATATCGATTCAAGAAAACAGATGCGATCATGGGCATTTCTTCGATGCGGACTGCTTCTCGTTGTACAAGGGACGCCAAAATCAAGGCTTCCTGTATAGATAAACTCTTGGTTTCGAGTGCTTGATAGACCTCAGAAGGAATATTTTGTTGAAATGCATACAGGAAAACATTGACAAAATCCGAAGTGGAAATCTCTCGATCTATCAGGTATTCTCCCGGAAATAAATAACCTTCCAGGTGATTTATTGTTGAAAAATTTTCAAGTATTTCCCCTTGGGATGGATTATTAATGAGATGTAAAAATTCTTCCGGGCTGACTGTAATGCCTGATTGTGGAAGAACGCCTGCTATTTCTTCTGATCGCCATCCGGGAAGAATATTAAATCTCACCTTATCCGGAATGAGACTGGTGATTTTCTCCGCGATTTTGATCCCATTCATTTCTGGCTCAATACGAAAATACCCGGATTGAACTTTTCGGTCATAACCTTTGTAAATGAGGAAATCTTTAAAAATTTCCTCATTAACGATCAGATTATTAGATTTAAGACGATAAGCGATTTGTCCTATGGTTTCTCCGGGAACAATTTCAAAATAATAATTTTCAGTCAAATCATTTTGATCCTGTAACAGTTGGTCTCCCGAGGAATACAATTTAAGCGTATACAATATGGTTTTGGTGAAATTTAAGTCCCCATCTGGATCACCAAATTTGCTTTTCACCTCAGTACGAACTGTCAAAAACAGCACTACTGAGAGAATTAATGACAGTAGAACTAATAAAAAGAATATACTGACCAGGCAGCTTAACCCGCGATTCTTCTTTGATTTTGTCATGGTAACCCCAGATCCCCTTGATCATTTTTAGATCTGCCTGGATTAGAATCCAGATAATCTTGAAGAATCACTGTTGCAGCGAGATCATCCAGATGACTTCGCTGTTTCTTCTTACCACTTCGTAATTCTTTCATTGCTTGCCGAGCTAATTTTGTGCTTTCATATTCGTCCCATAAAATTACTGGAATTTGTGTAATTTCTTTTATTGCATCTGCTAACCTGGCAGATTTACGTCCAGAAGGATTAGGCGTTCCATCTGAATAAAAAGCCTGGCCAATGATGATTTCTGACACTTCATTTTCTCCAGCTAATTCAACAATTTTTTCAGCATCCTGTTCTCTCTTCGTGTGCTTAAAAACTAATAATGGATTTGCAATGGTGCCAGTGGCATCACTTATTGCAACCCCAAGTCTCTCAGAACCCGAATCAACTGCTAAAACTTTATTGATTTTATTACTCACGAAGCTCCAAATTAATCCGAAATGATAATAATGGCATAAAGTCCCAAAAAGTTGGAAATTTGCTCACCTCTGGGGTTGATTCTAACTTAATTTCATTTTCTAAGATTTTAATCGCATCCACAGTTCGCTTTCCGGTAATCAGTTGTTTGATTCGTAATTCATCTATGAATGGATAAACTTGCTGACTTGCTGTCAGGTTAAAATTCAGCTCCTGTTCCTGAAATTTAATGGAAGGTTCATCAATAAAATATTTAGTTGACCCAATAACCGGTTGGAAAGTCTCATTCGTTTTGGTATCCAAAACAAGGTTGGAGAGACTTAGAAGATCATTTCTATCCAGTAACCAGGCTGAATATCTGGCTTGAATTCGTAGAGTAAACCTCTCTCCGGGTTCGCCGATTTCCGGAATTTTTTCTTCAAGAATTATTTCTTCAAATACAATCGTGTTTTCTTGGATTAAGAAATTCTCTCCATATTCATCCAATATTTGTTCATACGCAAGATTGGTTAATTCCTCAATGAGTTCATCTTTTAGGTTTTGAAAATCTCTTTCAGTGGGAGAAAAAGTTTTTCGATCTACACCACCAGAGATCAATTCAGGATTTGAAACAGCTAAATTCGCTCCAAAATCTCCTTCAATCACAGTAATTTCCAAAGCTGATACATTCCCAATTGCTCCACTGATCAGGCTTTGGACTGGCACATGAATTTCGGAACCAAACTCTTGAGGTAACAAGACAGATTTGGTGGTCTCAAACCGAACAATTGAATCGCCGTTTGTTCGAACCACCGTCCCTTCAGGGATTGTAATACTCTTATCAGACAAGTTTCTAAATATTACTTCTCCTGTGGCGAATGTGTCAGAAATTCTTGTTGACCCCGAACTTGTTCCTTCTTTTTTGCTTTCAACATCAATTTCTACAACTTTGACCGGCACATATCCAGTTATGTTCATCTGTTGAACAGTATTATCGGCTCTGACAGGAATAGTAATTGTTATTTCTTCCATATTTGGAGATAACTTTATTGTTGTAGATGGAATGATGAAAAGAATCAAAGCCAGGAAAGCAATAATACCAATCACAAAGAAAATCCATTGATATACTGGATGAGTTTTTCTATTCTTTTTCCTATTTTCTTCTAAATATTTTCTAATTTCATCATTTTTATCATCATCATAATTTTTATTTATGGATTGGACCAATTTCGGTTTACGCCATGGTTTTTTTTGTGCCTCAGGGATTGTTCGAAAAGTCGATATCCCATACTCTTTTAAGGTAAGTGCGGCACCAGGATCGTCCAAAACAAAGGCAATTTGTACGTCGAGGTGGTATGCATGCCTAAGAATTATCAAATAATCAATTGTTCGTAAATTCAATTGATCAAAGTCCGGCCAAACTAATAAGACCCTTTGCGTTGGACTATTTTCGATCTTCGCCTTGATTGAAGCAACCGTATCATCATAAGCCAATTGGATAATCGTGGGTTTCATATAATAAAAATTATAAACGAACCTGCATGGAAATTAGTTCCATAAACTACTCTTTCTGATAACTTCTGATGTTGTAGAATATTTGATTGTATACGAAGGGATGGATAGTAGACTATAATAACCAATATGTTGTGGTAGATTGGAGAGATGATGCCAAAACTTGTAGTTTCGATTCTATTATCATTTCTATTATTGAGTTTATCTGGATGCAATTTACCAGATTCAGCTCCGACCACACCTGATGAACTTGCAACTCAGGTTGCTTTTTTATTGACTTCTCCTCCATCCATCCAATCTTCTGCCACCACTCAACCTTCTTTAGATGAATCTGATGTACCCAGCAACCCTGATTTACCAACCTTGACTGTTGAAGTTGGTGAAACGATGGAACCTACCACGGAACCAACTACAACATCCACGAATGTGTCTTTAGATTTGCCACAGGGCAATTCAAATTGGTCAGATCCATTTTTAGATGGAACTCGTTTTGGAATAAATGACGAAGGATACGATGATGGGCAAACAAAAATCGTAATTTCAAATGGGGCAATGGTACTGACCAGTGTGACAAGTTCAGGCTGGCGCGGATGGCGATTAACCAGCCAAAAACCATCCAATTATTATCTAAAAGCTGATTTTACAACCACAGAATGTTCTGGAAGTGATCAATATGGATTAGTCATACAATCTCCTGATTATGACAGTGGATCTGGATATTATTTTGGATTGACTTGTGATGGTCGTTTTGCTTTCCAAAGATGGGATGAAAATGGTCTGGCAAATTTACAGGGGTGGGATACTCATGACAATATCAGTGTCGGCGCTAACCAAGACAATTCGATGGGCATCATGAAAAATGGAAATCAATATGTACTCTATGTAAATGACGCGAAAATTGCTGAAATTCAGGATGAGAAATACTCAACCCCAGGTTATTTTGGCCCATTCATCGCTGGTGTGAATACAGTAAATTTCACCGTAAAAATGAACAACATTGAATATTGGAACTTACCATAACGAAGGTGTGTTTAAATGAACATCAACCCAACTTACCAATACATAACCAAACAACAAGTGGTTGAGTACGCCAGAAACAAAATAAAGGAAAACCCTGTCTATTTGGATACTGAAACAACAGGTTTAGATTTTGATGATGAGATCATTGAATTAGCAATTGTAGATTCCGATGGAAAAGTGATCTTTGATTCATTTATAAAACCTTATAAATCAATCCCTTTGTCAGCCACCGCCATCAACCATATTTCAAATGATATGGTAAGAAATGCTCCAACCTTGGCTCAAGTATGGCATGAAATTCAACCTATCTTAGCAACGACATCTATTGGTATGTATAATGCTGAATTTGATATCAGAATGATTATGCAGACTTTAAAAACCAATCAAATTCCTGACAATACAAAGTTCAATGCTTTTGACATCATGAAGGTTTACACCGATTTTATGGGGACTGACCGAAGGTATAAACTCGAACAAGCTGGTAGAAATTTAGGGATAATGATCCCAAATTCACATCGAGCAGCAGACGACACTCTGCTTACGAGAGCTGTTTTTCACTCCATTGCAGGAGTGCAATATTAATTTTTGCTAAACTACCTTTTTTCTCAAGACATTACACAATATCGTATTTTGGAATAGGCAAGAAGAATGAAAATAAAGTTTAATCGACTTCAATGGATAGCCCATATAGGCTCTTTAATCCCTTTTGTGGTGTTATTATTTGATGCCTTTACCAATAATTTAACTGTAAACCCAATCCAGGAGATAACTCAAAGAACTGGTCGCTCAGCCATTATCTTGTTGCTTCTATCCCTTTCCTGTACACCGATCAACATTGTTTTTGGCTTAAAACCATTCATACAACTACGTCGTCCATTAGGATTATATGCAGCCTTTTACAGCTCTCTTCACTTTCTCACATTTTCAGTTCTTGATTACAACTTGAATTTGGATTTAATCGTACAAACAATAGCTGAGAAACCTTACATTCTTCTAGGCTCTACCGGATTACTAATATTGATTGCCCTGACAATCACCTCTACTAAGCAATCGATGAAAAAGTTAGGAAAAAAATGGAACCTCCTCCATAAATTAGTGTATCCTGCTGCAATCATTTTACTAATTCACAATATGCTGGCTCAAAAGTTTATTGACACCTTTTCAATCACAATCATAATAATCGCATTTATTCTTCTTTCAATTCGTTTACCTTTCATACGATCATTTTTTATCAAACATCAACCAAGGTGGTCATCCAAGGTGAATCAGATTCTGACAGGCAGAAAACCATCGGTAAAAATAAAAACTTCAAAAGAAAATTTATAAACGATTTTCACCTTACATTGAATCTGCTTGGGATTGTGTTATAAAATCAAAATAAATATCAACAAGAACCAGGTACCCATTTCAATGAATTTTTCAAAAAACCAGGAAAAAATTGCGCACCAAGCTCTCTCTGAAAAAATCTTTCTTCATGGGTATTCAGATTGCGGGAAAACAACTAGCGGAAAAGCCTTTTTATCAGAGTTGTTAGGCAACAATATTCCTGGAAATAAAATCCTTTTATTGGTCTCTCAGCGATCATTAGGAGTCACCTACCAGGAATACTTGGATTCAGCTCAGGTATTTAATGGGACATTACCAACAATTCAAACCATAAGTGGTCTCAGTCAGAAAATTATTCGCTTGTTTTGGCCGATAATAGGCCAACAATTTGGTTTTTCAAATATCAGAAAACCACCCATTTTCTTAAATATTGAAGCATCGCAATATTATATGGCGAAAGTATGCCAGCCATATTTTGAAAAGGATTATTTCTCCACCATAAAATCGGAAAAACCTCGAATCCTCTCGCAAATTCTTGACAATCTAAATAAAGCTGCTGTTATTGGAATTGACATTCATGAGATCAATGAAAAACTTAAAGCATCATGGAACAAGGATGTCAAACACTTAGCTGCTTATGATGAAGCGCAAGAATGTGCCCAGGCATTTCGAGAGTTTTGCCTTCAAAACAATTTATTAGATTTTTCGTTGAGAATGGAAATCTTTGCCAAATCCATTCAACAATCCTTCTTAATTAAGCAATTTTTATTTAATTCCTATGAATATTGTTTGTATGACAATTGTGAAGAAGACACTCCTTTAGCACATGATTTGATCATTGAATGGCTACCACAATTTAAAGGTACGTTGGTTATATTTGACGAGCACGCCGGTTATAGATCCTTCCTCGGAGCAGATCCTATTAGCGCATTAAGAATCAAACAATTCTGTTCAATCTCTATCGAATTAAATCAACCTTTCAATTCACCCAAACC
>CAYSFA010000082.1:6420-13084 GCA_964430025.1 uncultured Anaerolineaceae bacterium
GCTATCCATCGACAAACTATTTCGGATTTACCCAAGGATATTCTTTCCCCACATTCTATCCATCACCACAAATATTATCCGGAGATGATTGATGAAATAGTAAACCAAATATCGGATTTGATTGAAAATGGATGTCAACCAAATCAAATAGCGATCTTATCTCCCTTCGTCAGTAATTCTATGCGTTTTCAAATCCAGCAACGACTCGATGCTAGAAACATCAAGCTATTATCTCACCGACCTTCACGAAGCCTGGAAGAAGAATCAATTACTCATGGCTTAATCACCTGGATAAAAATCGCCTACCCTGAATGGAATTTACCCGTATCGCTTTATCAATTCAGGACTGCCATTCATCAAGCGCTTGGGAACATGGATCCTATTCGGGCGGATCTGATCGCACGAATAGTTTTAGCCAAAAATACCCCCCTTTCTTTACGTCCGATCGACAATATAAATCCAGTCTTGTTAGAGAGAATTTCAATTCAGGCTAGTTTCCAATACCAAAGAATTTATGAATGGCTGATTAATTATCAGGAAGAAAAATCAGAAATTGATGTCTTCCTAGCCAGATTTTTTGGGGAACTAATCTCACAACCAGGTTTTGGGTTTCACAACAATTATGAATCAGCTGAGATAGCCGGTAAGTTGATCGAATCGATGAGAAATTTTCGGGCAAACACTTCAGATCATTTTCAATCCACTAATGAAAACTGGGCACTTGATTACATCACCATGTTGGAAAATGGATTAATCTCTGCACTTTATATACAAAACTGGGAAGCACCCCCTGAGGATTCGGTTTATCTCGCCCCGGCACACACCTTCTTAATGCAAAATCGAACCATTAAAGTTCAGTTCTGGTTAGATATAGGTAATTTGGGTTGGTGGCAACGCTTGATGCAACCACTCACCCAACCTTATGTATTATCTCGTAACTGGCAGGATGGTATGAAATGGACAGATATTCATGAATATGAAAACAACCAGCTTAACTTGGAAAAAATGATTTCTGGTCTATTAAGGCGATGTTCCGGGAAGATTTTTCTTCACACCACCGGGTATAACGAAAACGGTGATGAACAAGCTGGTCCTTTACTGAAAGCCACTCAGAAACTTTTACGGATTTACCATAATCAATTTGGAATTAATAATGTTTAAACCAAGACCAAAACAATTAGAAATCCTTCAATATAAACAAGGAAAAATGGGTATCTCTGCTGTACCTGGAAGCGGAAAAACTCAAACCCTATCTTATCTTGCCGCGAATTTATTATTAGAAGGCAACCTCGCGGATGATCAGGAAATTCTAGTTGTGACCCTTGTGAATTCTGCTGTGAATAATTTTTCAAGTAGAATTTCAGACTTTATGAAATTCTTTGGTCTATTACCTGGTGTAGGTTATCGAGTTAGAACATTACATGGTTTAGCTCATGATATCGTACGTGAACGTCCCGACCTGGTTGGGTTAAGTAATGAATTTACGATCATCGACGAGCGAGAAGCCCATCAAATTATCCAAAACTCTGTTGAAAGCTGGATGAAACAAAATCCAGGTTTTGAAAACGACTGGGGAAACTCATACAACGCAGAAAAACAAAATTCCAGACAAAACCAATTCTGGATTAATTCTCTTTCCACTGTTGCCACAAATTTTATAAAAACTGCCAAAGACCTTCAATATTATCCGGGAGATATCCAGGATAAATTAAAGAAATTGAATTTACACGATTCATTATTGGCGTTTGGACTAGAAATTTATGAAACATATCAACGGGCATTAAATTATCGCTCAGCTGTGGATTTTGAGGACTTGATTCGCTATGCATTATTGGCGTTACAAATTGATAATGATTTCCTAATTCGCTTAAGATTTCAATTTCCTTATATTTTGGAGGATGAAGCCCAGGATAGCAGTCGCTTACAGGAATTAATCTTACAAACCTTATCTGGGGAAAATGGAAATTGGGTCAGGGTTGGAGACCCAAACCAGGCAATCTTTGAATCATTCACAACTGCGAGTCCAGAATATTTAATAAAGTTCCTCGAGCGGCCAGATGTCATTACAAAATCACTCCCTAATTCAGGTAGGTCATCCATCTCCGTCATAAATCTGGCAAATGAATTGATCCGTTGGACTAACCAGGGTCATCCCATTCATGAGTTACGGAAAGCTCTCACAAAACCATATATTGAACCGACTCCAAAATTTGATCCACAACCTAATCCCGAAGATCATCCCGAAAGAATTTTCCTTTACGATAAACCTCTTTCATCAGATCAGGAGCTGCGAATCATAGTCGGTTCTTTGAAAAAATGGTTGCCAGAAAATTCCGATAAAACCGTTGCTGTTTTGGTTCCAAGAAATTCCCGGGGAGCAAAAATTGTAGAAAGTTTTCAACGAGAAAAAATACCTTTTGTTGAAATTCTTCAAACAAGTATTTCGACACGTAACACGGCTGCCGTTTTAGCCGCTATTTTGAACTTTCTGGAGAATCCAAATCAGACGACCAGACTTGTTCGAGTTTATGAAGTTATTGATCCTTTTCTCTTTGGCAATCTGAAACCAATCAAGGAGGAAATCAAAAAACTTCTCCGTTCTTGTACATACTCTGAAGAATACCTTTTCCCCTTCCCCGGAAACGATTGGATAGAAAAGTTAAAAACTGATGAAACTCCACCACAAGAGAACATATTAAACCTTCTGATGATTTTACAAAGTTACTTAACCAGGTGGCTCAAAGCAGCTGAATTACCTATTCACCAAATCATTATCACCATCAGCCAGGAATTGTTCACCAAACCTACAGATCTAGCATTAGCCCACAAGTTGGCTTTGATCCTGGAACAAATTTCAAAAAATAATCCGAATTGGTTATTACCAGAATTTGCTGGTGAATTAAATCAAATTGCATCAAATAGAAGAAAAATTCAAGGCTTTTCGGAAGAAGAATCAAGTTTCAATCCCGAATCTCACAAAGGCAAAGTGGTTGTGACCACCTACCACAAGGCAAAGGGATTGGAGTGGGATCGTGTCTATTTATTGTCTGTCAATGATTATGATTTTCCTTCAGCAACTATTGGAGATCAATTTATAGCCGAAAAGAGTATTTATAAAGATGATCTGAACCTTGATGCAGAAGCCATCGCCAGGTTGAAAGCCCTTGCGGAAGAGGATATTCAAGGATTATTCATGGATTTTGGTGTGGCTACAGAAAAAGCACGCCTGGAATACGCTTCTGAACGCATTCGTTTATTTTTTGTTGGCATTACAAGAGCTAAGAGTGAATTGATAATAACCTGGAATACCGGAGATACTCACCAAAACAGAAAAAAACCAGCTTCTCCAGCCTTGCCTTTCCTGGCATTGAAAGCGTATTGGGAGTCAATAAATGAAACTTAATTATTCGCAAAGTAATTTACAGACTTACTTGATATGCCCTAGAAAATTTGAATTAAGATACATTCAAAAAATCACCTGGCCAGCAGTCTTAACAGAACCGGTTCTCCATATGGAGGAACAAATTCTATTAGGGAAACAATTTCATTTATTTGCGCAACAATATTTTACTGGAATTGATCCTGAACTCATCAAACAACAAATAAAAAATGATCCTCTGGCGAGTTGGTGGGAGAATTTTCTAAAATACATTAACCAATTTATTTCCATGAAATATGTACCTGAGGTCAGCATCTCAGCATATTTTCAAAAAGAGAAAATCATTGGTGTGTTCGATCTATTAGCAATTGCAAATGATGGAAAATTTTTTATTTTAGATTGGAAAACTAATCAGAAAAAGCCGGGAAGAAATATCCTGTTCAATCAAGTTCAAACGCGTTTGTATCCTTTTCTATTAACTTTATCGGGGAAACAATGGAATAATAACCAGGAAATAGACCCGATTCAAATTGAAATGATCTATTGGTTTGCAAATGAACCAGATCACCCTGAAATCTTTCAATATTCACAACACCAATTTGAACAGGACAAGGAATATTTTGAAAATCTCCTTCTTCAAATTAACCTGACAAATAATGGTGAATTTTTGCTTACTCCTGATGAAAGGAATTGCAAATTTTGCCAATATCGTTCTTTATGTAATCGTGGGATAAAACCAGGAAAATTTGATGAACAATTTCATGATTTGGACGTCATTCTTGAAGAAATATCAGACTTTGATATAAACCAAATCGGGGAAATTGCATTCTAATGGAAGCTTCTAACTGGGTTGTAAAGGAATCATTACCTGTTTCGGAGGAATTAAAAACTCTCTTTCCAGACCCATGGATACAACAATTATTAACGCGCAATAATATTCAAACAGCAAACGAAGCTAGGCAATTCTTTGAACCGGATTCTTACACGCCAGCATCTCCGACTGAATTACCAGACCTTGAAATTGCAGCTCATCGTATTATCGAAGCAAAAAAAACAAATCAAAGAATTGGTATTTGGGGTGATTTTGATGTGGATGGGCAAACTTCCACTACATTGTTATATGAAGGTCTAACCCAATTAGGGTTGGATGTGGTTACCTATATTCCCGTGAGAGCAAAAGAATCTCATGGAATCAAAATTCCATCCCTGGTTGAATTTCTAAAAAAAGAAATTTCAGTTCTCCTAACTTGTGATACCGGAATCAGCGAGATTGAATCCATCGACTTTGCAATGCAAAAAGGTGTTGATGTACTAATCACTGATCACCATGCATTACCTGAAGTTTTGCCCAAGGCTATGGCGAAAGTAAACCCCCAGAGATTGGACGAAGGTCATCCATTAAGGTCTTTATCTGGTGTTGGTGTGGCCTATAAATTGATTGAATATCTTTACAAGTCCTTTAATCGTGAAGATGAGCTAATTGATTTCTTGGATCTGGTCGCTTTAGGAACCGTGGCGGATGTAGCGATCCTTTCGAAGGATAATCGTTTTCTGGTCCAAAAAGGTCTTGAAAGACTTCAGGAACCAACAAGAGTTGCTTTGCAGGAAATTTATACCAACAAGAATTTCAAGAATGCAAAAATCACAGAAATGCATATTGGCTTCTATCTGGCTCCCTTATTAAATGCTTTGGGCCGCCTCTCAGATGCCAATCCTATCATTGATTTTCTCACCACCAGTGATAAGCAAAAAGCGAAGGTTTTTGCTGCCCAACTGGAAAATTTAAATGAAAAGCGAAAATTAATTACTGATCAAATTTTTGATGCTGTCTTTTCACAAATTGATCAAAATCAATCCCTTCTTAATCTTCCTTCGATCATTCTGCATCATGAAAATTGGGAACCTGGGGTATTGGGAATCGTTGCAAATCGATTGGTTGAAAAATATCACAAACCGACAATTTTATTGACAGGAAATGAAGCTACTGGTTTCTTTGGTTCCGCCAGATCAATTGAGAAATTGAATATTATCGAAGCAATCCAGGAAAACGGGCATTTATTAACCCATTTTGGCGGTCATGCCATGGCTGCAGGAATGTCCTTGAAATCCGAAAATTTTGAAAAGTTCAAAAATAGTCTGAATCAATCGATCATAAATAGAATTGGTGAAGCAGTTTTAACGAAAGAATTATCGATAGATGGTTATATAAATTTTGATGTTATAAATTTAGAATTTGTGAAACAGATAGAACAATTTGCTCCATTTGGATCAGGCAACCCAGCTCCAATTTTTGCCAGCCAAAACGTTATCATTGATAAATTGCAAAGAATTGGAAAAAAAGCAGAACATGTAAAAATAAAAGCTTTAGATTCTTCAGAAAACTTACAGGAATTGATTTGGTGGCGAGCAAATATTGATGAAATTCCGGAGGAAAAAGTTGATATTGCTTACACACTGCAAAGCACCAATTACCAAGGAAAAGATTCAGTCCAAATTCAAATAGTGGAAATCAAGCCAGGGGAAGATAGAATTTCCCAAATTCAATCAACAAGTAACAATCTTAGAATAATTGATTACCGTGATGTGGACTTGCAAAACCTGGATTGGATGAACGAGTATTCTAATGTTCTTTGGTTTGAAGAAGGGCTTGAAAAACATTATTCTCCATCATATGATCGGGCAACCATCCAACCCGCCGAAAGTTTGGTCTTGTATTCAATCCCCTCCAGTCTTAATGAGATGAAAAAAATCCTTTTTACGGTCCAGCCAACAGATTTAATTTTGATAGCGCGGTCACCTTTTACCCACTCGATCAACAACACGATATCAACCATCGCTGGGATGCTCAAGTTTATCGCTGGAAAGCAAGATGGTTTGTTTCACCCGCGCGATCTGGCAATCGCCACAGGTCATCGCCAAATTACTGTAGAAGCTATCTGTCATTATCTTAAAGTAAGTGGACAAATTTCATTAACCGAACATCCTGATACCCAATGGAAAGTGGAGCTTGGTGGCGTGAAGGACGAAAAATCAATATCGTTTTACAAAAAAAATGTTGAGTGGTTTTATAGAGAAACTATTGCCTTCCAGAAATGGTTTTCAAAATTAGAGGGTAATAAATTCAAAGAGATCCTTAGAGGAAAATAAAACTCTTATCCCAAACAGATTGATTCTCATCGCTTTAGGATTTCCCTCCCTATAATTCAAAATTTGTGTTAAACTTGACCACATTATGGGCGGCAACTATGTTGTCACCTTTCCACTTCTGATTGAAATCTAGATCAA
>CAYSFA010000083.1:0-8263 GCA_964430025.1 uncultured Anaerolineaceae bacterium
GAGCAAAACCAGTCTGCAGCTTGCGCAGAACTCCAGCCAAAGATGTGGTTAACGTCCCCATCCCATTCACCACCCCATCAATGACACCCTGATCAACAGGATGCGCAAAGAAATCTGCTAGTTTTTTATAAGGTCCTAAAATCACAGCCTGGTAAAGCTCATCAACCATGAATTTCTTGTTCATCCATTGGAAGAGAACCCCCAACGTCTTTGCCAGAGGGTCAGCAGCTTTGGCATCTGCCAACGGCTTGCGACCATATATCAGGTAAGCCAGCAAAATCGCAGCTAATGCGACCACCAGAGAACCAATGGCAATCGGGACAATGAATTCAGCAGGATGGGCGATCTCAAGTGTGCCCTCCAACCAATGCTCGAGCGTATGTAAACCTGGCAGGTTAAGTGCGCCACCTAACACGGAGAGGGCTGCCAGCACCATCAAAGGAATGGTGATCAGCAAGCTGCTTTCCTTGGCATGTTTGGCTGCATTAGAACGAGCTTCACCGAAGAAGACCATCAGGACTTGTCTTCCCATATAGAATGCGGTCAGGAAGGCAGCAGCGACCAACATCACAAAGATTGCCATGTTGCCCTGGTTGGCCGCCACTAAAATTTCATCTTTAGAGAAGAAGCCAGCGAAGGGAGCAATACCCGCCAAAGCCAACGCACCAATGAGGTAGACAACAAAGGTAATTGGCATTTTCTTGCGAATGGCACCCATGTTGCGCATATCTTGAGGGTCATCATGATGACCAGCATGCCCATGACTGCCTGCTTCCAACCCATGTTCCATCCCTAATATCACAGAACCAGCCGAAAGGAACAGTAAGGCTTTAAAGAAGGCGTGGGTGATCAGGTGGAACATTGCTGCAATTTCAGCTCCCAGCCCAACCGCAGCCACCATAAAGCCCAATTGGCTGATGGTGGAGTAAGCCAATACCTTTTTGATATCGAATTGCCCTAAGGCAATCAACCCTGCGAATAAGGCGGTCAATGCCCCAATCCAGGCAACTACTTCCTGCGCCCCAGGTACTGCCATATACATCACCTGCGAGCGAACCATCAGGTACACGCCGGCGGTGACCATCGTTGCAGCATGGATCAATGCTGAAACTGGTGTAGGGCCAGCCATAGCATCCGGCAGCCATACATATAACGGGATCTGCGCAGATTTCCCGGTGACACCCAACAACATAAATAAGGTAATCGCCATCAACAAACCGGGTTGGTTGGCAGCTACCGCAGGTACCTGCGCGAAAACTTCAGAAAAATTTAAAGTACCAAAATTCCAGAAAATGAGGAAGATTGCGATCAATAACCCAAAATCTCCAACACGGTTGGCAATAAAGGCTTTTTTGGCTGCCTTGGAGTTTCCAATATTTCCTGCTCCTTTTTCAAACCAAAAACCGATCAGGAGATAGGAACAGAGACCCACCCCTTCCCATCCGACAAACAACATCAGGAAGTTGTCTGCAGAGATTAGGATCATCATGGCAGCAATAAAAAGATTCAGGTATATGAAAAATCTTCTGAACCGTTCAGGAGCACCCTGATGACGAACATCCTCATGCATATACCCAATCGAATAAATGTGGATTAAAGTGCCGACCCCACTGACCACCAACATCATGGTCACCGAGAGGGTATCGACCCGGAAAGCCCAGCTGAGATCAAGGCTGCCAATCGCGATCCAGGTGAACAAAGGAATGCGTATGGCTTCGTGACTCTGGAAAAGGGCGACTGCCAACAACACCGAGACCACAAAGGACCCACCGGTTGCCAGGCTGGCGATTATACCGATCCCTTTTTCTCCGAGGTACTTTCCTAAAATCCAATTCAGAAGAATGCCTGCAATAGGTAGTAGGACTACCAGAGGCACCAGTTGAAAAGTTGAATTCGAAACAGTTTCTTGAAACAACATCGGCATGCTCCTGCTAGCCTTTCAGGCTACTCATCTGATCAATATCAATACTGCGCTTTGTACGGAAAATGGCGACCATCAAAGCCAACCCCACTGCCACTTCGGCAGCAGCAATAGCCATCACGAAAAAGACAAAAATTTGTCCGGTAAGGATTTGATAATAGCTGGCAAAACTCACAAAAACCAGATTGGCAGCGTTGAACATCAATTCCAGCGACATGAAAATCACCAACGCGTTTCGTCGCAGAATCACGCCTAATACACCGATGGTAAACATGGCTGCGGATAATCCTAAGAAATAACTGAGTGGCATAAACCCTCCTCTAATCCTGAGATTGCGACAAACGCGCTACTTTTCGCTCTGGTTTGGTCAACATGATCGCACCAATCGTTGCGGACAATAAAATAAAAGCTACCACCTCAAATGGCAACAAATATTCTGTAAACAAGAGCAGTCCAATGTTCTTCGGGCTGGCAAATTCAGCACTTAGGAATGGGATCGGGGTGCCAGTCTGGTTGCGGAAGATAAAGAACAATCCCAACTCTGCGATGAATATTACCGACAAAATGATAGCCACCAATCGATGCCCTTTAATAGGTTCGTAACCGGGTAATTTTTCTGCACCTAACAATGTGATCACGAACAGGAATAAGACCATAATGGCACCGGCATACACGGTAACTTGGGATAACGCGATGAACGGGGCTCCTAATGCCAGGTAAAGAACTGCTACCGTAGCAAAGTTCAACACCAAAAACAGCGCTGAATAAATTGCATTACGGTTAATCAGCATCCCCAAGGCTGCCCCAATGGCTACAATTGCCAGAAAAACATAAAAAATAATTCCAATAACTGGCATAGAACCTCCCTACTTCGTTGGATCCTTCATTTCTGGTACAGAGCGAGTAAATTTCCCAGGTTCTGTTTTTTGCGGGGTGGTTTCTACATCACCACTGACCGGTTCCAACAACATTTCTTTGGTATAGATCGAAGAGTGTCGATCGGTGAAGGAAATTTCATATTGATCTCCCAACACGATTGCCTCGGTTGGGCACGCATCTTCACAAAAACCACAGAAAATACAACGCAGCATATTGATTTCATACGTTGAGGCGTAGCGTTCTCCTGGTGAGTAGCGTTCCTCATCCGTGTTATCTGCTGCTTCCACAAAAATTGCATCCGCAGGGCAAGCAGCCGCGCACAGTGCACATCCAATACATTTTTCCAGTCCATTTTCGTAACGCTTGAGCGAATGTCGTCCTTTGAAACGAGTATGTACCGGTCGTTTTTCTTCCGGATATTGGGTGGTCACTGGTTTTTCCAGCGCCAACTTCAGGGTGGTAAGTAATCCTTTAAGCATCGTACTTCTCCTAATTTACCAATACAACTACCACAGCAGTAATAATTACATTTAATAGAGCAAGCGGGAACAATATCTTCCAACCTAATTGCATCAGGCGGTCATAGCGAATACGTGGCCAGGTGGCACGCACCCAAATTAAGACGCCCAGATAAATAACAACTTTTCCTAACAAATAAATCGGTCCTAACCAGGGGAGTTGATCCACAAAGGGACCATCAAAACCACCCAGGAAAAGGGTCGCGCCAATTGTGCTAATCGCCACCATTTTGATGTATTCTGCCATAAAAAAGAGGGCGAACTTCATCCCGGAATATTCTGCATGATATCCGGCAGTTAATTCCTGCTCTGCTTCCGGCATATCAAAGGGTGCACGGTTGATTTCAGCAATGCTGGCAAAGAAGTAAATAATAAAAGCTGCAGGTTGTAAAACAACAAACCATAAACTTCCCTGTTGGGCACGTACAATATCCATCATACTGAGGGAGCCTGCCAACACCACCGGTCCCATAAAAGAGAGACCTAAAGCTAACTCGTAACTAATCATCTGTGCCGTTGCGCGCAGCCCACCTAATAAAGCGTACTTATTATTGGAAGACCAGCCAGCCAACGTAATGCCATACACTGAAATGGAAGTGACAGCCATGATATATACCACTGCCACATTCACATCCGAGATCAATAAATCCACCTGACGACCAAAGAGGTTGAGGCTTTCACCCCAGGGGATCACCGCCAACACGATCAAAGCTGGAATTACCGTGATGATCGGGGCAATAACGAAGATAAACTTATCTGCATTGGCAGGGATTAACTCCTCTTTGAAAATGAGCTTCAAGCCATCTGCGGCTGGTTGCAGCAATCCAAACGGTCCAGCCCTGTTAGGGCCAATGCGCGATTGAATGCGAGCCAAGAATCTTCGTTCGTACACCGTCACGTACATAAATCCCACGGTCAAGAAAATTATCAGAATCAGGGATTTTATGATCCATTCCCAAACTAAGGCGGCATCTATCATCTATCAACCTCTGCTTTACGCTTCCGGTTCCAGGACCAGTCGCTGAATTTGAACAAATACAGGTGATGAGATTGGGAACCCATTGCTGCGTGCCACCAGGGCAACACCTTCCGGAGTTTCCTCATCAAATTTCACATAACTTACCAGCTCTTTTTCGGCAATCGTCATTTTTACGCGATCACCATCTTGCAATTGCAGTTTCTCACCTAAATTAGGATGCACCAACACAACCTGCGGAGCGACACGTTGGTCGAGCAATTGACTGGGTTGTAACAATTGGCCACGATCATATAAAGCGGTGATCGGTACTACCTTGATGCCAGCAAACACTTCTTCCTGTGGTTCTACATGCACCATGCTGCCAAGGGAGAGCTCTTCCCCGCGATCGGCACTGCTGGTGAGTTGAATACCCACCCCAAATTCATTTTGGTAGCCTGTGCCCGCGTAATAGGAATCTTTCCGGCTGATCAAAGGCCATTGTTCCTCGACCTTCGCCAGGTTGGTGTAGTTGATTCCTTTATAAGTCGTAAATTTTTCACCAATTTTATTCATTACCAGAACAGGTGAGCGATCTTCAGAAGAAAGCCCTAACAGCCGTGATAATTGCGCGCTGATCTGATAATCAGGTTTTGGCCCTGCGATTGGTGCCAACACGATATCAAAGCGCTGCACCCGACGTTCACCAGAAGTATAAGTGCCAACACGTTCGGTTTGTGCCTGTACCGGGAAAACCACATCCGCCATTTTTGCGGTTTCAGTCATAAACATTTCAAAAGCGACGATGAAGTCGGTGTCTTTCATTGCACCCGCTAAAATCGGATTATCCCCAGCCGGGTCAGCAGCTGCTACCAACAACACATCTGCTTCACGTATCGTACCCTTCAAATTGCGATCCGGGTGGAAGCCCATATCCCAGGCTCCCTGCAAGTTGGGTTTATCCCATACTGCCAGCAAACCATTGTTGGGTTTGCCATAAAAGCCTTTCTCTACCAACAATTTGGCACAAACTTTCACCAATTGTTCGCTGCCTACCAGCCCAAGTCCATCGCTTCCGTATATGACCACACCATTTTCAGCGTCACTGAAGGCTTTGGCTGCGGCTTTCAGATCTTCTCCACCAGTCTGATCCAAAATCGATTTGACAGTAACAGCTTCCTGCCCATATTCATAGCGAATTACATGCTGAGCATATTTATCAAGATCAGTATTTCGGGCGTTGGCAACGATCAAAGTTGCCCCGCGGCCAGCTGCCTGTTTGACACGCAGCCACCACAAAGGTGCTTCTTCGTGTAAGTCACTGGCGACCACCAGAATTGCTGTCCCCTGGCCCATTTCAGAGAAATTTGAACCTTTTCCAAGTCCAATCTGGGCAGTCAGATCACCACCAGCCATCTGGCTGTAAAGTACTGCTTTCCCGTTTTCGGATTGGTTTAATTGTTGTAAATTGAATAAGTCTTCATTGGATAAACGTCCCCCAGCCAAAGTGACCAGGCGGACCTGATCGGCACGCAGTTTATCCTCTACCCGTTGGTATGCTTCTTCCCAACTGACCATCTCCAATTTGCCGTCTTTGCGAACCATCGGTTGGGTAATGCGCTCCTGGGAATTGACGTAATGGTATCCCAAACGCCCTTTATCGCACAGCCAGAGCTCATTCACAAACTCATTTTGGCGTGGCATCGCGCGTTTAATGACAGACTTCCCGCCACTTTTTGCTTCACGGCGGATGTTGTATACCATGTTACAACCAACAGCACAATGCGCACAAATCGAAGGAACACGTTCCATTTCCCAGGGACGTGCTCCAAAATGGAAATCTACTGTTGTTAATGCACCAACTGGGCAAATATCGGTGGTGTTACCTGAGAAAATCGAGTCAAATCCTGGTTCCGAATAAGTGCGAATTTCTAATGAGCGACCGCGTTGGTAGAAATGAATAGCTGGTTCATCAACCACTTCATGTTGGAAGCGCACACACAATCCACATTGGATACAGCGTTCACGATCCAACAGGATCAATTCTCCCAAAGGTACATGTTTGGCAAAGCGTTTCTTCTCATCGAAAATAAAGCGGCTAACGCCAGGTCCATGATCCATAGTCAGATCCTGCAACGCGCATTCACCACCTTTGTCACAGATGGGGCAATCCAATGGATGGGAGGTCAGGATAAATTCTAAGATGCCTTTGCGACCTTCCTTGGCTTTATCAGTATCAGTCCGTACCACCATTCCTTCAGACACTGGGGTCGTACAGGATGTTTCCAGCTTGGGTGAGAAAGCAATTTTTACTGTGCCATCTTCATTCGTTTCCAGTTCACCGGTCACACGGTTACGTACCGGATTGCCGATCTCCACCAGGCACATTCGGCACATTCCCACTGGCTCCATTTTGGGGTGGTAGCAAAAAACAGGGATATTGATGCCCGCTTTGCGTGCAGCATCGACCACTAAAGTTCCGGCAGGAACTGTCACTGTTTGTTGATCAATTGTCAGTGTAACCATTTCAGTCATCAGATCAACTCCTCACATGCGTTTCAAAATCAGCGCGAAAACGATCAACCGCTGTCACCACAGCCATGGTTGAAAATTCACCTAACGCGCAAAGGCATTTGCCCTGCATTTGTAACGCCACATTTTTCAAAAGATCGATTTCTTCAGCATCCACCTCGTTTTTTACCATTCGCTGGGCGATACTGTTCATCCAGAAAGTGCCTTCACGACAAGGAGTGCATTTCCCACAGGATTCATGTTTGAAGAAATTCACTGTCTTTGCTACCAGCCAGGCCATATTCACCGTGTCATCCAACACAATTACCGAGGCTGAACCCAACGGAGCTTTTAAACGTTCCATACAGGTCTCGTATGCCAGGGGAGTATCCAGACAATGCTCATCCGCGATCACTACATCCGAAGATGCTCCAGCAGACATGACTGCCTTGACCTTATTGTCATTTATGATCCCACCACCATGCTCAAAAATCAGTTCGCGGTAGGTCACCCCTAGGGGCAGTTCATAATTGCCAGGTTTCTTCACACAACCGGATAAGGAGAAAATTTTAACTCCAGGGCTCTGTTCTGTTCCAAATCCCCGATACCAATCTGCTCCTTTATGAATAATCATAGGAACATTGGCGAGTGTTTCGACATTATTAATCAAAGTTGGTTTTCCATACAATCCCACGGCAGCCGGGAATGGGGGGCGTAATCGTGGTTGTCCAAGCTTTCCTTCCAAAGACTCAAGCAGGGCTGTTTCCTCACCACAGATGTAAGCACCTGCTCCTAAATGGGTGTTAATTCTCAGGGAATAATTACTTCCAAGGATCTTATCGCCCAGGTAGCCTGCTTCTTCCAACTCTTTGATTTTCTCATTGAGAAAAGCAGCCAACTGCCAAAATTCTCCACGTAGATAAACATACGCCTGGTTCGCCTGGACGGCGTAACTAGCCAGCATCAAGCCTTCCAGGAACTGGAAGGGATTACTTTCCATAATTTCACGGTCTTTGAAGGTGCCCGGTTCCGATTCGTCCGCGTTGGCAACGACATAATGCGGCCAGGAATTGTTGGGCAAGAAACCCCACTTAATTGCGGTAGGGAACCCTGCGCCACCACGACCACGTAACCCGGAATTTTTCACTTCCAGGCTAACGTCGGCTGGTTGCATGGTTTTAATCGCTTTTTCGAAAGCAGCGAACCCATCATTTGCCTTATATACTTTCAGATCGGCTATCTCAGGAACATCCCGGTGGCGTAAGAGGACATATTTTCCCATCTTAAACCTCCTTCCCTGCAGCTGCTTTTTGACGAATTTCTTCTACAATTCCCATGGTGATATCAACATTCTGATCTTCGTAGTATTTGATCTCACCATCCCCCTGCAACTGAAACATCGGAGCCCGATGACAGGCCGCCAGACACTTCACAGCTTCCACCGTAAACAAACCATCTTCGGTTGTCTCGCCTTCTTTT
>CAYSFA010000083.1:8273-13068 GCA_964430025.1 uncultured Anaerolineaceae bacterium
CCCCAAACGCTCACACAATTGGTCAAGATACGTTTCTGACCCGCGTAAAGCGCATGGTAAATCTGTACATACTTGAATGCGATATCGTCCAGCCGGTTCAGCATGGAACAAGGTGTAAAAGCCCATGATGGAAGCAACATCGGTTTCAGAAATGCCAGTAATTTCAGCAATATTAGATAATGCTTCCGTAGGAACGTACCCTGATTCTCTTTGTGCCAGGAATAATAAAGGCATAACCGCCGAGCGCTTTCCTTCCACCGGATAGCGAGCCAAGATGTCCTGGATTTCCTTTTCGTATTTGTTGTATAGTTTGTTCACCGGTCTGCATCTCCCAGAACTATATCAATTGATCCAACAATCCCAATCAAATCGGCGATGTAATGTTTGCGGCTCATAATAGGGACTGCCTGTAAATTTGAAAATGTTGGTGTAACCAAATGGACGCGATAAGGTTTGGCAGTGCCATCACTCTCCATATACACCCCTAACTCTCCTCGAGGAGATTCGGTGGCCACATACACATGACCAACTGGAGGTATGAACCCTTCTGTCCATAATTTGAAATGATGAATTAAAGCCTCCATACTCACCCCAATTTCAGAGCGTGGTGGGGGAACATATTTACGATTATTACTGCGTACTGGCCCAAACGGCAGCTTATTCAGTGCCTGTTCGATAATCCGTAAGGATTGTGTCATCTCTTCGATTCGCACCCTGTATCGGGCGTACACATCCCCTTCTGGATGGGTCGGGATATCAAAATCATATTGATCATAGCCCATATAAGGTTGTTTTTTACGAAGATCATGTGCCACACCAGAGCCACGGATCACCGGACCGGTTAACCCGTACTGGAAACAATCTTCAGCGGTTAGTATGCCAATCCCTTTGGTTCTATCCAGAAAGATTTCATTGGCCTTTAGCAAATCTTCATACTCTCTGATGCGTTTTGGCATAACCTTCAGGTAGCTTCTGACGGCCGCTTCAAACTCCACTGGTACATCACGCCAAACACCACCAGGGCGGATGTAAGTCGTCATCATACGATGACCAGAGACCAGTTCGAAAATATCCAGGATTAATTCACGTTCCCGGAAACAATACAAAAACATCGACATCGCACCTAAGTCCAACGCTGATGTTCCAAGCCATAAGAGGTGCGAAGAGATTCGTTGTAGTTCTGCCAGGATCACACGTAGTCCTTGCGCTCGTGGGGGAACATCCAACTCAGCCAGTTTTTCGATGGCCAGACAATAGGTTAAGTTGTTCCCCATCGGGTTGAGATAATCCAACCGATCGGTCATCACCTCTGATTGTTGATAATTCTTGGACTCGATAGTCTTTTCTACACCGGTATGCAAGAAGCCAATATCAGGGATTGCATTTACAACAATCTCACCATCCAACTCGAGTAGCAAGCGTAGAACACCATGCGTACTGGGATGCTGAGGACCCATGTTCAGCAACATCGTTTCCCCGGTCATTGCTCGATCGGAAACCAGATGTCTTAGTTCGTCAACGGATACTTCACGGATATCTGTCATTTATTACTCCCTCAGCCCACTAATCTTTCGGTTGGGGTTTGTTGATCATAATTTCGTCGAAATTGAAGGTGAATTGCACTTCCTCATAACCCAGCGGGTAATCCTTACGCAATGGATGTCCTACCCAATCCTCGGGCATCACCATTCTGCGTAAATCTGGATGTCCGATAAATTTTATGCCAAACAGATCGTAGACTTCTCGTTCTTTCCAGTTTGAGCCTGAGAAAATCCCCTGAATGCTGTCCAATTTTGGTGCGTTTCCATTGAGTTTTGTGCGGACCTGCAACCTCACATTTTGAGTCATGGAGTACAACTGGTAAATCACATGGAAGCGTGGCGTTTCCTGTGGATGGTAATCCACTGCAGTTACATCCATGCACATGTTGAATTCAAATTGATCTCGTAATTCAAGTAATATAGGTTGAATATTCGCAGGATCCACATAAACGGTAACCTCGCCACGAAATTCCTCAACTTCTAATTTATGGCGTTCTTTCATGGCAGTAATAGTTTTGGAAAGATGCTCGCTCATATTATGACCAATCCTTGAATTTTTCCTGATTTACTTTGTCGTGCAAGGTCAGGACTCCATGAATGAGGGCCTCCGGGCGTGGAGGGCAACCTGCCACATACACATCCACCGGAACAATCTCATCCACCCCCTGTAAGATGGCATAGTTATTGAAAATACCTCCACAGGAGGCACAATCACCCATCGCGATCACCCATTTAGGGGCAGGCATTTGATCATACAGGCGTCGTACAACCGGTGCCATTTTGCGGGAAACTCTTCCGGCGACAATCATCAAATCAGATTGTCGTGGGCTGGCTCGCATTAACTCCATCCCAAAGCGGCTCATATCATAATCAGCAGCTTGAGCAGACATCATTTCGATCGCACAGCAAGCCAGACCAAATAACATCGGCCACATCGAGTTTGTGCGTGACCAGTTTACAGCTTTTTCTAATGAGGTGGTGACAATCCCCATCGTGCCAAGTTTTTGTTCTAATCCCATTCTAGTGCACCTTTCTTCCAGGCATATAAATGCGCTACCTCTAATACCAGCACAAAAATGATCATGAATACCAAACCTGGTACACCAATTTGACGGACAACAACCGCCCAGGGCACCAGAAAGACTACTTCAATATCAAACAAAATGAAGAGGACTGCAATCAAGTAATACCGCACAGGTATTCTTCGTTTTGCAGGTCCATAAGGAATCATACCTGATTCATAGGGGGCATTTTTCTTTTGAGAAGGTCTTTTGGGGCCAAAGGTATTTCCCAAAATTACCACAACAAAACCTATAAATACAGCCAGAAGTAAAATGATCAACAGTGGGAGGTATTCGGTCAACATAGGCAATCCTTACCAAATAAGTCTGAATTGTGATCGTTTCAGTATAACACACGAAAAGCCTGGTGGCAATTTTCACAATCCTTACACAAGATAAAATTCACGCTCAACAACTAGGAAATACTCATCAAAACAACCTGTTTTCATCAGTATCCCCGGAAGGTGATTATGAGATTTTCTTTGGAAATGATCCTTAAACTTCGCTTTGAATTAACAAAATGAATCTATTAGATCGTCATCAAGTTTACATCAAAGAAGGTTTCCCTTCAAGTAAAATCTGAATAAAATGTCAGAATTATGACAAATTTTCCCATAAATTTGAGAACATTTTTCTTAGGAAAATAATGGAGTTATTCTAACCCTCATTGTGTGGCAAGAATTTTGTAGATATAAACCCCCTCTTGTTGATAGATCCGTTCAACATTCGGGCAAGCTATCATATCCTCAGGCTGTAAAGAACCTTTTCCTTCCCTTAAGTAAACATGGGTCAGATTTGCATCTTTGATCAATGACCAGAATCCATCATCGCAGGCATGCACCACCGCTGCTCTTTCCATCCAATTCACCCATTGATCTCGCTCGGTCTGTTCAGCGTACCCATACAAGCCCGGTAATGCCAAAGCAAACCGGCCTGTTTTTGGCAATATCCAGTATCCTCCATCGACCCCTCTGTATGTGTTAAATTGCCATACAGTAGTGTTAGTGTAAAATCGTGCTTCGCTGGGTAAATTCATTTCAATCCATTCCAATGCTTGTTTATCAACCTCATCCGCCAGGATCGTCACGGAATTGATAACATTTCTGGTCTGCCAGGCCCCTAACCCGATGACGCCTAAGGAGAGTACACCAAATATCACCCATCCCAAATTCTTTGGTAAAAAGATATTGATATATTTACACAGTTCATATAGTGTTTTCGAAACTAACAATGAAGCTGGGATGAACAACACGATCGCCATATGGTCCGGCCTGAAAGGGCCAAACCGTAAACCCCAGGGGATTGACATAACCAGCATCAAACTGCACCACAAGGCAAAATCTCGGCTCCCTTTAGTCCACCAAACATAAATCAACCCTACCACCGCTGCTCCCATCAATCCATAATTATGCGAAGGGCCGAGCAGGTACAAAATATATTGGTAGGAGCTTAAATTTTCCTGGCTGGGGAAAACAACTTGCACCCCAATTCCGCCACTGTGGTCACTCAACATTCTTAATAACCAGGGAAGGGCTACGATGATTCCAACACACACTGCAATCAGCATTGGCATCACAGATTTAAAGGTTTCTTTCTTCTTCTCCTGTTCAGTACTGCGATACCAAACAAAAGCTCTCTTTACTACCAAGCTAAGGATGAACAACCCAAAATAGAAAAATGCCAGATAGTGCACCAAGGCCAACCCGGCTGTGAAAATCAACAAACGTGCGAAGCGTTCTTTCGTGAATCCCCTGCGAACCAATTCATATGCCACTGCAAAAGCTGGCAACATCACCAGCAAACCAGTCAGCAAGGTGTAGCGTCCCCAGGTAATAAAATAAGCGGGCATTTGGAAGGCAAATCCGACCAGCAAAGCTGCCAGGATAGCAGGTAGTTGTTGCTGCCATAGTGCTTTGCTGAGACGGTAAATGCCCAGAACCACAAAGGCATTAATAACCTGCCCAAACCACAAGGCTGTTTCCATCGGTTCCAATCCACTGATCCAACTAAAAAGAGCCGCGATCAGGTGATATCCATAATGATAATGAAAGGGAATATTAAGTTCCGGGGCTAAGGTTTGGGGAAGTCCTCCGGTCTCAATAATTTTCTGAGTGATCAACACATGATGAACTGAGTCCACCCAGGCAGGAAAAGCAAGTTCTCTTGCCTGATAAAGGCGAAAAACAATTATCA
>CAYSFA010000084.1:0-12988 GCA_964430025.1 uncultured Anaerolineaceae bacterium
CCAGACATGCCCGGTGAGGACGGTGTTGCCCTGCCAGGTGGGGTAGGCGGAGCCAACCAGGTAGCCTGCCTGGCTTCCCAACCAGCTGACATCCCAATCTCCATTCACCAATGGAACGCCTACGATGGAGGTTCTGCCATTGACACCGGGGATTTCGAGTGTAAATGTTGTGCTTGCATAAAGCTGGTTTGTTTGTTGTTTGGCAAGCAGTGTGGTCTGACCGATTGGAAATCCAGTTTCGGGCAGCAGGGTGGGGGATTGGGCGGAATCAGTGTTTTCTTCCTCTTGTTCTTCTTCCTTAGGTTCTGATAAAACAATAAAACTGTGAGTTGAATCCAAGCTGTTATTAAATGGGTTCATGGCAGCATCATACAGGGTGGCAGAACCACAAACGAAGAGACGGTAGCTTCCTTCCGGTAATTTGTAGGGAAGATTCAGCGTGGTGGTAAAGACCTCTTCATCGTATGTTGCGGAAGTTATTTTTATGAGCTGGTCATCTTCCTGCCATCCATCTTTACAGGAGGGGGTATCGAAGGTTACGTTTTCTCCCCATTCCACCAGTAGGTAATTGGCCGGGTTGGTGACATCATCTGGGTCTGTATCCCCCTCGGGGTTGTACATGGGTTCGGAGAAGGAGATGGTAAATTGGTCAGGGGGGTTGCCTTCATAGAATTCTACGATGTCAAGAACATCTACCAAGGGAGATTGGGTGTCATACAACACCTTATTGTCTGTGGAGGTATTGGCGGTGTTGTCATTGCCGGCCAAATCCTGAACTTTACCTTCCGGCATTGTCAGGGTAATTAAACCATCTTCTGTCATGCCCTCGATGAAAACTTCAAAGGTTGTACCATCATTAGGTTCTAGTTCAGAAATGCTTGTTATGCTTGCACCAGCCGGTGCTTGAAGATCAAAATCGTCATTGGTAAAAGTTTCTAAATTGATTGGTTTATGGAATTGGACGGTAAAACGGATTGGGGTGGAGTTCGTCGGGTCTGCTTGATCGATGGATTGCTCCACAATGACTGAGGGAGAAGTGGAATCATATTCGATTGAAACTTGATTTGATGCTGTATTTCCGTTGCCAGTGGTATCGGTGGCCATTTCAGAAGGAATTACAACCGTAACCAGACCATCGCCTAATGGGATAATTTCCGCAGCGTAAGTATCGCCTGAACCGGAGAAGTTGGAGGCAGTACCATTAGTGATGGTAATATCCTCCAGGTCAAAATCTACCACAGGCTCGCTGAATTCTATTGAAATCGGGATCGGAGACAAATTTGTTGTGTCCGAGGTACTGGTGGAGATAGCGACTGTGGGATTGGTAATATCATATTCCACTGAGTTGTCGGTTGAGGTGCTTTCATAATTCATGTTATAAGCAAGGTCCAAAACTTTATCTTCCAATAACTTAACTACAACAGTCCCAGATTGAGTTAATCCACTTAGAGATATATTGAAAGTGGTAGCATTGTTTGGAGCAATTTCAGTGACTGTAATTGTCGGTGTCTCAGTAATACCTTCAATTGTTAAATCTCCAGCCACAAATGAATAAGGAATAATAGGTTCGGAAAATGTAGCGATAAAATTTAATGGTTGATTATTTGTAGGGTCTGGTTGTGTTGTTGATTGATTTATGGTGACACTTGGCCAGGTGGAATCATATTCAAATGATATTATGTTGGATGCCTGATTCATGTTGCCTGCGTGGTCGATAACTACATTGTCAGGTATCGCTACCGTAACCGGGCCGTCGGTTTTCAGTGTGAAAATCGCTTGAAAATTTTTACCATCTTCTAAGGAATAAAAAGAAAGTAATTCTCCATTCGTGATGTTAAAATCATTTTCATTAAAACCAATCACTTCTTCATTGAAGCTAACATTAACAAAAAGAAAATTTAGATTATATGGATCTCTATCAAAAGACAAATATATAGTTCCCTGGGGACGTGTGCCATCATAATTAATACTGAAAGGAGGTGCTGCTGTGTTCCTATTACCAGCCAAATCTTCGGTTACATCCGCAGGGAAATTCACAACCACCGTTCCATCTGAAGACGGGATGAGATCAGCGGTGTAATCTTTTCCAGATCCTGACAAATTTTTCAGCGTTCCATTTGTGACATTGATATCAGCGATTGTGAAACCAACAACATCCTCACTGAAAGTGATGGAGATAGGAATGGAGGAGGTATTGGTTGGACTGGTGGTCGTGGAGGATATAGAGACGGTGGGGGGAGTTGAATCAATTTCATAATTGATTTCGGAGGAAGCCCCTAAGAAATTGAAATTACTTAAGACATCCGTCACTTTGCCTTGAGGAATCGAGAGGGAGACTGTTCCATCACTTGTCATCCCACTGACGGAAAGTTTGAAAGCAGTTCCATTGTTTGGCTCAATTTCGGTAATTTCTACCTGATCAGCCCCAGTGGTACCACCAAGCACGACATCTTCCGCACTGAAGCTGGATTTGATGATCGGTTCATCGAAAGTTGCTATGAAATTGATTGGTGAGGTGTTTGCGGGGTCGGTCTGGGAGGAGTCTTTCTCGATTGCAACCGAGAATGGAAATAAGCTTGGGTAGGTCTCGCCTTCGATGATGTGCCAGATATTAGTAAAATCCCATGAAGAAAAATATGTTTTGGACATCATTTGAGAGGTAGTTGATGGGATGCCTTTTCCTGTGTCACTTAAGCCAGACACAATTGTGTCATAGTAGCTGTTAGAAACAATTCCAGTTCTCCATCCCACTAATCCACCGCGATTTGTAGCTGATGGATTTCCTATCGATGAAGAAGAATAAGAGTTACTTATACTTCCAGTACTATAACCAACTAGACCACCTATATTGGTATTTCCTGTGACAGAGGTTATTGCATATGAATTAGAAATCGTTCCCACATTGTAACCAACCAATCCCCCAACCCGCCTTTCCCCATTGATAACTCCATGCCCGGCAACTCTTTCGATACTTCCTTGATTAATACCGGTACAAATACCGACATAGTCTTTTCCTTCCACGTTTGCATTTGTTATTTGTAAATCATGGACGAATCCACCTGAACCAATTACACCAAACAAACCAATGAAATCAGATTCTGAATCCGAAATGGTTATGTTTCTTATCGTGTGTCCATTACCATCCAAAATTCCAGAAAAACCACTTCCATATGTCCCAATTGGCACCCAATTTCCAAAAGAACCCATGTCAATATCAGCAGTCAACCGGTAATAACCTGAAAGATTATTCCGGATATTATTTAATTCTTCTGGAGTCGAAATTGCTATGATCTCAACTGCTTGAACGGGATGGAAAAAGGCTGAAAAAACGAAAAAGGTTAGGAAAACCAAAACGACGAGACAGCAACGAAGGTTTTTCACGAGTAGAGACTCCCTATGGTATAAAGAAATATTAAAGGTGGGGGTTGCTAACTGAAACCCTATTTTAACACTAACTTTATTTTAATGTTGATAATTTTCGGTACGAGATTTCTCTATATTTAATCGCCAATATGATTTGATCGATGCTTTATTCTAAGGGGAATATTTCTCGTCAGGAATTTCAGTTCTCTCGATTTAAATTTTTATTTTATAATATCCCAATCGTTATTTTTTTTGTAGGTTGAGCAATCCCTTACTTTAATGTGCTAACAATATAGGTTTCACGAATGACCATCGAAAATTATGTTCTAACAACCTACACTTTGCTTAACTTATTGATCACCAGTGTGTTGGTAGGGGTGGCCATTGTTGTCCTTTCCAAGAAAATTGGCCGTACCGGCAAGATGTTGGGGTTCTTTATGCTGGCGGTCGCACTGTGGACGTTTACAGCAGCCTTGGATTTGGCAGCTATCAATTTGGAAGATAAGATTTTTTGGTCAAAAATCCAATACATTGGTATTTTTTCAATCCCGGCTTCCTTGTTCCTGTTTATTTATAATTTTTACACGAATGAAAAACCTTTTCCAAAAAAATTTTCAATTTTGTTATGGTTTGTTCCTGTTATTACTGTTCTATTAGCATTTACCAATGAATATCACTCCCTAATTTGGACCGGGTTTACCGCTAGCCCAATCGAGAACAGCAACCTGGTTATTTATCATCATGGGGTATGGTTTTGGATTGCTTTCACATATTTTTATCTTACTTTAGTTGCTTCCATCTTAATGTTGGTAATCACAAGAAAGAATTATCCTACCATCAAGAAGCGTAACGCAACTTTAATGTTGTTTGCTTTCCCATTTCCTATCATCGGGAATATCTTGTATAACTTTGAATTCAATCCCTGGCCAGGTTATGACCTGACAGCTGTCGGTTTCGGGATAACCGCATTTATGTTGCTTTGGGGGATTAGGAAGTTAGATTTGGTCGATATTACCCCAGTCGCCCGTGAAAAATTGATGGAATTCCTGGGTGATGGAGTGATTGTCATCGATTGGGAATATAATATTGTTGATTACAACCAGGCGATTCTGAAAATATTTAAACAAAAGGGATTCGAAATATCAAAATCCCTCAAAAATCTTCCTGTAGAGCAGTTAATCAATGAATTCCCAGATTTGACCCCATTTTTCAAATCAAAAAGTGGGTACCCCCTTATCATCTCCGCCATTATTGCAAATGAGCCAACCATCGAAATTTTGCATCAATCAATTATTGATGAGGATGGGATTTTAAGTGGAATAATAATCGTAGTGCGTGATATAACCATCCAAAAACAAACCGAAACACACTTGTTATGGCAGCATCAGCGACTGGCAGCAGAACAGGAACGTCAAAAAATGGGGCGGGAATTGCACGATAATCTGGCGCAAGTGCTTGGGTATATTAATTTCCAATCAAAAGTGATTCAAAACCTGATAGAAGAAGGGGATATCACCTCTGCTATGGCTGGGGTAGTCAAATTAATCAATATATCGGAAGAGGCCAATAAGGACGTTCGTGAGTTTATTCAGGAAACCAGAGATGAGAACCCCCCAGCCAAAGGTTTTTTGCCTGCCTTAAACTCATATATCAATAGTTATCGGAAATTAACCAATATACCCATTACATTAAACATGTTTGAAATTGATATTGAGGCAATTACAACATCTCAAGTACGCTTGCAAATTCTGCGGTTAATTCAGGAATCATTATCGAATATTCAAAAACATGCACAGGCAAAAACGATCCAAATTGTATTTTCTCAAACACCGAGTGTGTTGCTCATCTCCATAATAGATGATGGAAAAGGGTTTAACCCGGAGGAAACCCAGGTAGAAGGGCATTTTGGTCTTAAGATTATGCAGGATCGAACAAAAGAAGTCGGGGGTGCATTGAATATTATTTCTGCACCCGGATATGGCACAACCATTCAAATTAAAATTCCCATCATAGAAATGAATCATCAGGAATTGAAGCGACTGAAATATATGGTTGTTGATGATCATCCGCTATTTTTGGATGGGTTGAAAAACTTGCTTACCAACAAAGGGTTAGAAGTGCTGGCAACCGCGCAAAGCGGGAATGAAGCATTGGAGTTGTTAAAAGAAGTCCGACCTGATGTGATTTTGATGGATGTTCACATGCCGGGATTTTCAGGGCAAGAGACAGCCAGTATTATAAAACAGCAATCCTCGGATATTAAAATCCTCATGTTGACAATGTCTGATAACCCGGAAGACCTCTACCAGGCAATTCAAAGCGGGGTGGATGGCTACATTCTAAAGAACCAGAGCCCGGAAGAGTTATTTACCGACCTGGAAAGAATTGTAAACGAACCGTTGGTGATCTCAGCGGAGATGACCAAACGCCTATTGGATAAGCAACCTCGATCCATGCACGTGGATATTGATTTTCCCCCCACCATATATGAGTTAACCGCTGTGGAACGGGAGATACTTGAACGAGTAGCACTGGGAGAAGGGTATAAGGAAATAGGCGTAGCCTTAAATTTGAGCCCACATACCATCAAATATCATTTTAATAAAGTCATGAATAAGATGGCGATTGATAATCGAGCAGAAGCGATCCAGACGGCCATAAGGGCAGGGTTAATCAAAGGAAAACGCCATACCGACCCGGTTTTTTAGTTAAATTTATCCATCCATTATCCATGTATTATCCATCGAGGGAGTGTAAAACTCCTTCGATTTTTTTACTATGGTAAATGGATATCTATTTCCACTATTGATTTAATATGGAAGGCTTATGAAACAATACCCAATCCGAACAATCATCTATGGCAGGTCGATCCTCATGGCAGGTTTGGAAGAATCATTAAGGGCTCATGAGAATTTTAATGTTCAAAAACGGATAGAGCTTTTATCTGATATAGAACAGGTAAATCCTATTAATGTGGATTTATTTTTGTTCGACAATTCATTGCCAGAAGCAAACAAAATTGAAAGCATCATCGGGGACCAATCTGGGATCTTGATTTTGGGATTAGATGTAGGAAAACATTTTTTAAATGTAATTCCCCCAAAAGGAATTCCGATAGAGAACTTTTATGACCTGGCTAACCTCATATTTAAACTGACTAATCGACAAACAGAATTAAATCCATCCATTCATCAAGGAGCAATTCAATGAAAAAAAATGATTCAAAGAAGTTAAAACAATCGATTTATCGAAGTATAGTAATTTTTCTAATAGTGTTTTTGTCACTTGGGTTAGTTCAAACACAACCTGTTCTTGCTGCGACCCAAACACTTGGGGGGAGACAAGTTGAAGGTGATTTGAGAATTACTGTTCAAGACAGTGGGCAAATGAATGTGGAACGCTATGTTTCAGGATCATGGCAAAGTCAAATATATAATGGAACTTCAAAAGGATCACGTCTTCAGATAAGTTCTACTGGCTATGCTTTTGGTTATTACTCAGGAACCGCTCCAACAATTCTCAGCAATACTAAAAGCGGCAATATGATCACCACAAGCTGGACTGCGGGAGATGTCAATGTTACTCAAAAAACCACTTACACTGAAGGTAATGCTTATTACCGCCTAGAATGGACGTTTACGAATACAGGATCATCAATACTTAATGATTTACGATTCTTCCATGGAGAAGACACTTATCTATTAGGTGGTGATAAAGGTGGTGGTTTTTGGGATTCTGTGAATAATTCCATTGGGGTGAAGAAAACAATTTCAGGGTCTGAACAAAGACTTGTTTTACAGGGAATAACTGAACCTTTTGGGTATGAAAGTCAAAGTTTTTCCACGGTCTCAAGCAATGTCATTAATGGGGCATTGGCAAATACAATTAATCCAGATGAAGGTGTGGATAATGGATATGCATTAGAATGGAGAACTGCTAGCCTCTCTGCGGGATCAACCTGGACGATTGTTGCCTTTGAAAAGTTCAATAACGCGAATGTAGCTGCTGATGGTTTAATTGTGACTGCACCAGCGAGTGTTGAATGTTCTGCAGGGTCAACCTGCGAAATGAATTATTCGGTTGCCAATCAAAGTCCGAATTCAGCTTCAGTGACTCTTTCAGTAAGTGGAACCCAATCATGGGGACAATCAATTGTTGGTTCGAATCCAAGAACGATTCCAGGAAACTCCTCAGTTGTCGTTACAGTTTCAGTTTCTGTTCCGAGTGGCACACCAGGTGGCACGACGGCAAATTTCACACTCACAGCGAATAATGGCTCAGGGAATTTCAGTGATACAGGTGGAGTTTATGTAACAGCTCCACCTGTTATTGATACTATTACGATCACAGCTGTTTATCCAAATTTCGAGGATGCAGATAGTTTGAGTGCCTTTAATCAAGCGGGCGAAGCAACACATAATGCAACTCAAGATTCAATTCTCCTTACACCTGATCTTCTGACTCAATTCGGTGCAGCATGGTGGAATACCCCTGTACATTTGGGTAACAACCGGTCATTTAGTTCCCATTTTTCGTTCCTGATGACAGGAGGGGATAATACACCTGCAGATGGTCTGACGTTTGCGATTCAGACAAAATCGAATGATGCGGGTAGTTCTGGAGGTGGGCTCGGATATGCTGGAATTACCCCCAGCTTTGCTGTTGAATTTGATACTTACTATAATCCCACAGATGATCCAGATGCTGAACATATAGGCATCGATATAAATGGTGATGTTGATTCTGTATGGACGGAAACTGATGTATCCCTCCGAACTAATGTTAAATATGTATGGGTGGATTACAATGGGTCAACAGATAATTTCCAAATTCGTCTAGGAACGTCAAATAATCGTACAGATGCAGAACTCGTTTTTAACGCCACATTTGCTTCAATTAATGGTGGAACCCCACTTTATAATGTTGTTGGAGAAAATGTTTATGTCGGATTCACCGCAGCCACTGGTGGATCACGACAGGAGCACCACATCAAATCCTTCTACTTTAACAATGATTATATCGATGGGGGCATTAACCCAGGATCAAACACAAAAATATATGTAGCTTATCCAGCGATTGTTACACTATCGCAACCTAATCCTCCGGTTTACACGGGAAGTAGTCCAAGCTTAACGGTCTGCACAAAAGACTCTACCGGTAATCCCTATCTAACCCAGGAAGTTACAATTTCCACTTCTAGTGGATTGTCTGCATCTGCCAATTCGGTCACCACTGGTGGAGATGGCTGCAGAAGCTTCACTATAACTGCAGCGACCAGCGGGACTTACACCGTGACTGTTCAAGCACCTGGTGGGGTTACCAATAGTGCTACTGTGGAATTTGAAGGGAACCCACCGACAACTTTTTATGGTACACCTCCTAATGGAACTTATGGAGCTGGCTATAGCTATCATTTCTCGACAGATGGGAATCCGACCCCGACATTTAATAAAACAAGTGGAACTTTACCACCAGGATTGACATTGAGTTCAACCGGGGTTTTGAGTGGCACTCCGACGGAACCTGGGACTTACAATTTTGATGTAAAAGCAGAAAATGTTATCGGATCGAATACCCAAAGTTTTTCTGTTACGATCAATAAAGCTGGAAGTGTAACCAGTATCACGAGCATCGTAAGATCTCCATCTGTATATGGAGAGAACTATACAGTCACGGTCCAGGTTAATACTACAACCATTGGAACACCGACCGGCACCGTCACTGTCAGTGATGGAACAAATGCCTGTTCACCAGCGATAAGCCTGGTGAATGGGAGCGGATCATGTATATTGCCGTCAACATCTGCATCACCAACTCCAAAAACTATTACAGCCAGTTATGGTGGTGATACTTACTTTCTTACCTCTTCAGGTTCAAGATACCACACAGTTGACAAACAAGATACTACCACTTCGGTTGTTTCCTCTTCTCCAACCAGTGTGTATGGGCAGCCTGTTTATTTGACAGCGACAGTTGCTGAAGTATTACCCTCACTAGTTAGACCCGTTGGGGAGGTGCAGTTTTTCTTTGAAGGCAGCCCGGTGGGAACCCCGGTCACACTCGTAAATGGAGTAGCTACGTCGGCTGATTTGCACACCATCGTTCCTTCAAGCTATCTGTTAGCGAATCATATAAAAGTTGATAGCAATAGTTTCTTTGCATCTTACCTTGGTAACTCCAATAGTGAAGCGAGTGTTTCTTTGGAAGAAACTCAAACAATTAATCCTGCTGCCACGGAATTGACAATTGAGTCCAGTCAGAATCCCAGCCTATATGGCACTGCGCTGGATATGACTATTACTGTAACTCAACAAAATGAAAGTCTGGTTACACCCACCGGAACTGTTAAACTATACATCGATGGGGTGGAATTCAAACCAACCCTTACGATAGGCAGCAATGGAAAGGTTACCCGAACCATCCCTTACTATAATCTGTGGCCGGGTGAACATAGCATTACAGCTTATTACACACCATCCAGCCCTGAGCAATTTTTGCCCAGTGATAATGCTGATGGGAATGAACCTTTAATCCAGATCGTAAACAAAGCAGATGCGTCCTTTGAGATTTCCTCGGATGTGGCTAATCCGGTTGCCAGCCAAGCAGTGAAGTTAGCTGTTCAACTCACTCATCCTACACAATCGTCAGTAATCCCGACCGGAACAGTACAATTCTTTGATGGGGAAATTGCTATCAGTGGTGAGTTACCATTGGACATGGATGGATTTGCTGAAATGATGCAAGTAGTGAGACTATCGGCTGGTGAGCATAGCATTACCGTTCGTTACAGTGGGGATGAGTACTTCAAATCAGTTTTGAACTCCCCCGTGCAACCTGTGCAGGTAGCTAAAGCAGATACCACCACTGAAATCCTTTCCGCATTACCTTTCGAAGATGTAGTGGTTGGGCAACCGGTCACCGTTTTGGTGGAGGTGTCCGTGGTGGCACCTGCGGTGGAAACACCAGCCGGATCGGTTGTAGTTAGTAATGGCGATGATGAATGTACGGTTGATGAACTTGATGTTTATGGAAAGGGGAGCTGTGATCTGGTTGCGACCAGCACTGGTTCGAAAACTTTAACCGCAACCAACCAGGAAAGCGAGAATCATTTTGGTTCAACTTCAGAAGAATTCACTGGCTTGGAAATTGGAAAAGCAACCAGCAGTGTGACGATCACCGGATTTTCACATCAACCCTTTGTTGGGGAAGGTGTCGTTATTATCTTTACTGTCGACCCGCAATATCCTGATAAAATAGACCCCACTGGGGTAGTAAAGATTTTTGATGTACGAGATTTAGAAACCCCGCTCTGTACGGAAGATTATTTGAGCAAAGGTGGAGAAAGAAGTTGCACACTTGCCTTTGATTATGTTGGACCTACTTCCATCAAAGCTTTTTATGAAGGGGATAATAATTACTTAGAAGATTGGTCGGATGCATATACAGTTATCGAAGTTAAAAAAGCCAATACAACGCTGGTTCTAAGCACCTCTACGACACCATCTGTGTATGGTCAGAATGTGAAATTTACGGCTGAGGTTAGCATTGATGAACCTGCATCAGCTGTTATAACGGGTGCTGTGCAATTCTTCATTGATGATGTAGAATTTGGGGCTCCGGTTAGCCTGGTGAATGGAAAAGCAACCAGTGATTGGATTAATACCTTAGCAGTAGGCAATCACAGCATCAGCGCACAATATCTGGAGAGTGATTTATTGGCAGCGTCTGATGTTGAGACATTGACACAAGTCGTCGACAAAGCAAATACTACGATCACCCTCGACTCTGACCTAAACCCTTCACCTTACGGGATTCCAGTGCTGGTGACAGCCACGGTCGACGGTGTTGCTCCGAGTCAACTGTATCCCACCAGTGGAACGGTGCAATTCATCGTAGATGGTGTCTATTATGGCGCACCGGTACCTTTGAATTCAGATGGGCAGGCCAGCAAGTTGTTACCCTACACCGCGTTGTGGGTCGGAACGCATCCGATAACTGCAATTTACTCTGGTGATGACACCAGCTTCCATGGTAGCAATAACCACGCAAACCCTTATGAACAGGTGGTGGAAAAAGGAGTCGGAATCAACCTGGATTACTCCTTTGGTGAAAACTCACCCGTATATGGGCAAAGCTTTACGGTAACTGCCAACCTGGAAGCAGACAATATCGATAACCCACATCCACTTCCCACCGGAAGTATTCAGTTCTATGTCAATGGCAATCCCTTGGGATCAGCCATCTCAATAGGTGAAAGCCTCACTGTTACCAGCAACTTAATCTCTGGGTTAAGTGTTGATTCGCATGCCTTAAAGGTTGTGTACAGTGGTGATGATTACTATGCTTCAAGAGAAGTAGAAACAAGTATTGCAGTTGTCAAATCACCATCTTCAGTTAATATCACTGGTTTTACACCTGAGACTGTCGTGGTTGGCCAATCTGTGACCGTAAATTTTGTGGTTGCAGCTGCTACCCCTGGATCCGGCACCCCAACCGGCAATGTAATAGTGAACTTTGGAGAAGATTCCTGCTCAGGTACACTAAGCGCTGGTTCTGGGAGCTGTGTCTTAACACCACTTTCCAGCGCTACCGGAAAATTATTTGCAGATTATGAAGGGGATGGAAACTTTACAGAGTCAGACATTTCCACAATAAGTGATTTGGTTGTTGGCAAAGCCAGTATCAACTTAAGCATTACCGATGATTTCTCCGTTCAGTCTTATGTTGTTGGGCAGCCGTATTCGGTCAATGTTCTTGTCACTCCGGTTAGCCCCGGTACCACTATTCCCGTCGGAGCAAGCATCACGATCAATAACGGGATGGGTGAAACTTGTGACGCAACGATAGCGCAAGACGGAAAATCAACCTGCCAGATCACATCGGACACGGTCGAAGCGCAAACGCTGAAGGCTTCTTTTGCAGGAAATGATGATTTCAATGAAGCTTATTCATCAATAGTTTCAGGGCCAACCAATAACAAAGCGGATACTAGCGTAACCATCTTTTCGGTTACTCCTTCACCTTCTGTATACGATGAGGAATATGAAGTGACTGTACAGGTGGACGTTGAAGAACCTGGCAGTGGTATGCCCAGTGGCAATGTAAATGTTTTAATCAAGGGCGAAGATGAAGAAGGTGATGGACCGATTGCTTGTACTGTTACCCTTTCTGAAGGAAGTACATGTACCATTACGCCTATCATCCCAGACAATTTTGAGCTTTCCGCTGAATACGAAGGGGATGCAAATTACAACTCTTCAGGCACATCACAACCTACTTCTCACACGGTAAACAAAGCAGCCTCCACCACAGTCATTACCGCGAATACGCCTGCAACAAGTACTTACGGTGCATCTTATTCAGTGGAAGTGGCTGTTTCTTCAACCACCAGTGCCACCCCAAGCGGTACAGTTTCTGTAAGTGATGGAACCAATAATTGTGATATCAACACATTGGTTAATGGGGTTGGCTCTTGTTCTTTACCCTCAACAAGTGTTGGTGAGGAGACGATTACTGCTGTCTACAGCGGAGATACCTATTTGGAATCTTCACAGGGCATGCAAAGTCATACTGTCAACCAGGCGAACACCACTATAACACTTTATCCAATCACCCCTGAACCATC
>CAYSFA010000085.1:0-2985 GCA_964430025.1 uncultured Anaerolineaceae bacterium
AAATGGTGATGATGTGGATTGAACCGAATCTTCAATTTCCTGATTTAAAAAGTCAAACTGAAATTGGCAGGCACTGGTTAAAAAAACCAGTGTTGAAAACAGCAACAGATGTGAGAAAAAATACGCAAACTTCCTTGACGATTTCATCTGAATGCGATTATACTCTGTTTGCTCGGGGTGTAGCGCAGTTGGTTAGCGTACCGCGTTTGGGACGCGGGGGTCGGCGGTTCGAGTCCGCCCACCCCGACACGAAGAACAGTCGCAAGGCTGTTTTTTTTGTTAAACAATAATTTTTCAAGCGTCAACTACTGGGCGGTTGAATAACTATTAATGCTTTTCCATGATAAAATTTTTAAGGTTATCAATTTATGTTTCAAGAGGCTAGCAGATATCATGGCAAAAAAGAAAATTGATGCGGTTTTGGAATCAGTCCGTTTGGAAGAAGATGGACAATTACAATGGGCTAGAATTTATGAACGAAGAGGGAGCATTTTCTCAGATCATTTCTTAGTGGATCGTGATCAACTCGTCCAACGCTTAAAAAGTGGCCAGAAAATTTTCACTGGGAAACGCCAACCCAAAATGGGTTCGGTTTTTGATACCTTCGATGAAATTCGCTTATCTTCCTCAGATGGAAAAGAGTTGTTTGTAGCAGGGTCGCTAAGCAAAGAAAAAGACTTTCTAACGTCATTACCCAGATTCTAATGTCTGACGTTTTTCTTTCGATTATTATTCCTGCTCACAATGAAGAGGATCGTCTTCTGCCTTCTTTGGTGAAAGTACGGGAATATGTCAACCAACAAACCTTCCCCATTGAGGTGATTGTTGTTGAAAATGGCAGCCATGATAAGACCCTGGAAATCGCTCAATCCTTTCAATCTGAAATGCCTTGTTTACAGGTTATTGAAGAAAAAGAAAGTGGAAAGGGACTTGCAGTGCGACGTGGGATGCTCACTGCTACAGGGGAATATCGCATTTTTTGTGATGCAGACTTCTCCATGCCAGTGGAGGAAATTAGCAAGTTCATACCAATCCCTGGGAAGAAATATGATATCGCCATTGCTTCCCGTGAATTGCCTGACTCACGAAGAGTCGATGAGCCGGAATTTCGCCATCTGATTGGCCGTGTTTTTAACACGCTGGTGAGGGTCGCCTTACTGCCAGGATTACAAGATACCCAATGCGGTTTTAAAGCATTTCGGGGGGAAATCGCTGATCAACTATTCCATATGCAAACCCTGACCGGATGGTCATTTGACGCAGAGTTATTATTTATCGCCCAAAAACTTGGATGCAAAATCATTGAGGTACCCATCACCTGGTACTACAAACCTGGTTCGAGACTCAATATTTTTAAGGACTCCTTTAAGATGGCTTCTGATCTATTAACCATCCGGCGAAATGGTCGAAATGGTGTTTATGTCCAGAAAAACCAGAATTCAATTTGAGATTCCTTCCTCTCCGGATTTAACCTTTGAACAAGACCTTTGGGTAAAAGGCCACCTTAATATTGCGGGCATTGATGAAGCAGGTCGCGGTGCCTGGGCTGGACCAGTGGTAGCTGCTGTCGTGATATTGCCCGGGGAGATTGGAATCTGTAAGCAATTAACCGGTGTGCGTGACTCAAAACAAATGAATGCAAAACAAAGGGACTATTGGAGAGAAAAAATCAAGGAACTTGCCATCGATTGGGGCATCGGAATAGCTACCCATCATGAAATAGATCAAATCGGAATTCTCCCGGCAACCCGGACAGCTATGAAACGTGCGATAGAGTCTCTGTCAACCACCCCAGATCACCTTCTAATCGATGCTGTCAGGTTATCTGAAGTAAACATCCCACAATTTTCCTTAATAAAGGGGGATCAACGCAGCCTGAGTATTGCTGCTGCCTCTGTGCTTGCGAAAACAACCAGAGATGCAATGATGATTGAGCAGGATTTCCTTTTCCCCCAATACGGATTTAAGAATCACAAAGGGTATGGCACACTTTTTCATCGAACTGCTCTTTCCGAACATGGTCCTTGTTCTATTCACCGCATGACCTTCAAACCATTGCACAAAAAAACAGCCTTATTCAACCTCGCATCACAATAGATCAGTCAGGATTATTAAATAAGATAAGGCAAGTAAATTCTCGCCCTATCAGCATCGTTAACGCTCAACCTAAATCGATTTCTAGCTCTTATTTCCTCTTCTCGTCACAAACATCTTAGCCAGCTCCGCTGCCACCGAGGGAATCAACAACAATGGTAAGATCAAACGCCATTCCGTCCATCCCAACGGAACGGTATTAAAGATTGTGTTTAAAAATGGCACATATATGATCAGCAACAATAACCCTAGAGAAGATAAAACAGCAATATTCATCCACTTGTTGTTAAATACCCCAATTTTCAGAATCGGATAACGCTCTGACCGGGCTGTAAAAGCCCGCACCAATTCTGAACTAGCCAGGGTGATAAAGGCCATCGTTTCTGCCATATAAATATCATGTTTTAATCCCACACCAAAGGCAAAAAGTGTTATGAAGGTGATCGCCACCGTTTGAATCAATACCCCATTCAACATAAAACGATTGATAATCGGTTCTTTCGGTGGCCGTGGTTTCTGCTGCATAATATCGGGATCACCTTTCTCCGTCCCTAATGCCAAAGCAGGTGCCCCATCCGTTACCAGATTAAGCAATAGCAGCTGAATTGGTGCCAGCGGAGAAAACACATCTCCTGCGGCGAATGGGTACAGATATCTCCCAAACGCGGTCGCCAGGAAGATGATCATGATCTCCGCCAGATTACACGAGATCAGATAATAGACAAATTTGCGAATATTGGAATAAATAATCCTTCCTTGTTCCACCGCAGCAACAATACTGGCATAATTGTCATCCGTTAACACCATGTCAGCAGTGTCTTTGGCGACATCTGTTCCGGTAATTCCCATTGCGACGCCAATATCAGCCAACTTGATTGCAGGAGCATCGTT
>CAYSFA010000085.1:2995-12956 GCA_964430025.1 uncultured Anaerolineaceae bacterium
TCCCCTGTCATGGCAACCACTTCGCCTTGTGCACGTAAAGCCTCTACGATTCGCATTTTATGTTCCGGGGAAACTCGTGCAAACACATCAGTGATATTGACTGCCTTGCGTAATTCTTCATCACTCAATTCATCCAAATCATGTCCGGTCAGTACCTGGTGATTTTCTTGCAAAAGGTTAATATCCCTGGCTATTGCTCGCGCGGTATTCGGATAATCACCGGTAATCATGATCGTTCGGATTCCTGCACTGCGTGCCAATTCTAAAGCAGGTTGTACTTGCTTGCGGGCTGGGTCGATCATCCCGATCAGCCCAACAAAAACCATATCTTTTTCAAGTTCATTGCTATCAATTTGCTCTGGTAAAACATTAACAACCCGATAAGCAACCCCAAGGACACGTAAAGCATCTTGAGTCATCTCATCATTGGCTGCCATAATTTTTCTTTTCATTTCCTCAGTTAAAGGCTTAGGATGATCATCCATGCCTTGATAAGCATTACATAAAGTAAGGACGATATCCGGTGCTCCTTTGACTGCGATCGCATAATGCTTTCTTTCAGTATCATCATCAAATGGTGAAATGTCATCCGGGCTGGGCTCATCAATTTCATGAATGGTCAGCATCCGTTTACGGACAGAATCAAAAGGAATCTCCTGTGCCCGGGGATACTTTTTATTCAAGAAATTCTGAGTATTTCCAGCTTTGGCAGCTGCAACAACCAATGCCCCTTCCGTTGGATCACCTATGATTCGGTAAGTTTTCTCCAGATTTTCAGATTCCATTTCTTCCAAATAGGAATCATTATTCATTGCACCAACCCATAACGTGGACATGATACCCTGATACTTCTGAATATCCACCACTTGGTTATTAATCAGAAATTCACCTTCGGGTTTATATCCACGACCCGTCACTTCAACAAATTGTCCATCCGACCAAACCCGTGTGACAGTCATTTCATTTTGAGTCAGCGTTCCGGTTTTATCTGAGCAAATAATTGTGGCAGACCCTAATGTTTCTACAGAAGATAACCGACGAATCAAGGCATGCCTGTTGATCATCTCCCGCATCCCCAGTGCAAGGCTGATCGTCACAATCGCAGGCAAGCCTTCAGGGACTGCAGCAATCGCCAGGCTGACTGCCACCATGAACATTTCAAGCAAATCACCCCCACGAATAACACCGATCCCTAATACCAACGCACACACGATCAACGCTGCCCAGCCTAATGTTTTCCCTAGTTGGTCTAAGCGGCGTTGTAAAGGTGTCTGTTCATCTTCCACAGATTTCAACATGGCTGCAATCATCCCCAGTTGTGTATCCATACCGGTATCAACCACCACCCCACGTCCTCGACCATAGGCAACCGTTGTTCCCATGAAAGCTGTGTTTCTTCGATCTCCTAAGGAGGCTTTATCATCTAGCACCAAGGAGGCATTTTTTTGAACGGGCACTGACTCACCTGTTAATGCCGCCTCCTCCACCCGCAAGTTTACTGCTTCCAGAAGGCGTACGTCCGCCGGGATAAAGTACCCTGCTTCGAGAAAAACAATATCCCCCGGCACAAGTTGGTAGGAAGGGATGGTTACCCTTCTCCCATTTCTTAATACCTGTGCATCCGGAGCAGCAAGTTTCTTCAAGGTTGCAAGGGCTTGTTCTGCGCGGTTTTCCTGCACAACCCCCATCACCGTATTTAATATGACAATTGCAATAATAGCACTTGCATCAATATATTCCCCTAGAAATGCAGAAATAATTGAAGCAACAATCAAAAGGATAACCACAAAATTGTTCAATTGCCTGAAAACCATCTGAAGAAAAGTGGTGCGTTTTCCTTCATCTAATTGATTGGGGCCATACTTTATGAGGCGTTTTGATGCTTCTTCATCAGTAAGACCTTTCTCTAAGGCTGTTTCAAGTTTAGCTAATGTCTCATCACTACTGATAGCATGCCAGGAAAAAGATACATCTTTTAATGTCTTTTTTTTGGCCTCTGAGTTCCTTTCAGCCATGGAATCTCCTTTTTTTAGATAGATAATGTATGAATTAGAGGGTTAAAAAAGGCAGGAGTAAAAAAACCTGCCTAAAAATTTTACTATAAATTTTCTCCGGATTTGGGACCTATAAAGGTTCCATTGGGAATAACAGTGTTCTTAGGCACTACCACAATGCCATCTCTAACTGAAAACAGCTTATCATCAATTTCAGTTCCACGTGGGAAGGGGCGAATCACCACGCTCCGGCCAATTCGGACATTTTTGTCGAGAATTGCTCCTTCAATATACGAACCGTTGCCCACCCCTAGCGGAATTTCGTTTTCATTAACTCCCTCCGGATAGCTTTCTTTGTTACAGGCAGAGACGCGATCGTAATAATCAGATCCCATCATTATCGTATCGATAATCCTGACCCCGGAACGTATCTGAGATCGTAAACCAATGATAGAATGGCGGATTTCCGCGTGATTAATACAACACCCATCTGTGAGCAAAACACGTTCCAGCATACTGTTTTCAACGGTTGAACCGGGGAGGTAACGACCATGAGAATAGATCGGGCTACGTTGGTCAAAGAAATTAAAGGGGGAATCTGGTCCGGTTAAGAGCAGATTGGTATCGTAGAAAGACCTGATCGTCCCAATATCTTCCCAATACCCATCAAAATCAAAACCAACCACTTTTTTTCGATCAATGGAAAAAGGAATGACATGTTTTCCAAAGTCTTCCAAATTGGTATGCTCAAGCAGTTCAATCAACACATCTGTGTTGAATAAGTAAATTCCCATGGAGCCCAGGAAAGGTCTTTGTTCATCATCGCGACTTACCATTTCAGCCAATACTTTTGGATCAGTAGGTTTCTCTGCGAAGCGGGCAATTAAATTATTTTCCGTTCTTTTTAAAATCCCAAAGCGATCTGCTTCATTTTTGCGAATCGGCTGCACAGCAATAGTGATATCAGCTTTATTATCCCAATGGAATTGTGCCATCTCGGCATAATCCATGCGGTAAAGGTGATCACCAGCCAGAATTAATACGTAGGGGGTTCGGGAAGACTTGATTTCAAATAATTGCTTTCGCACTGCATCAGCTGTGCCCTGGTACCAGTCTGCAGTGTTAACCGTCTGTTCTGCTGCCCAGATTTGTACCCATCCGGTATGAAAGGTGTCAAATTGATAGGTCCTGGTGATATGTCGATGTAGAGAGACAGAGTTAAATTGGGTTAAGACAGCCATTTTGTATATCCCGGAATTAATGCAGTTACTGATGGGAATATCGATCAAGCGATATTTCCCAGCGATAGGCACCGCAGGTTTCGAACGCATCGTGGTCAGGGGTTGTAGACGACTACCTCGACCACCACCCAAAATCACTGCTAATACTTGGTTCATTGATGCCATATCTTCCTCCTGGAAACAAAATTAATATCAATAATTATAGAATAGCGATATTCACTCGTCCAGTCAATTTAAATATGATTATCCAAGAAAATGTTACAATGAAAAAATTACCTTCACAAACCACACAAACCACTAATTCCATGAGAAACCTTACATCTCCCAATCAAGTTCTCACCCCACTTGGCATCGGGCTAGCTTTGTCTCTATTGGGGGATGCAACCTTATATGCCGTTTTACCCTCTCCGGAAATCGCGGCGCAAGCTGGTTTATCCCTGGCTATGGTTGGATTTCTGCTTGGCATCAATCGCCTGGTACGGCTGGTCTTCAATGGGTTTGCTGGATGGGTTTATGATCGCTTACCGCGTCGACCTCTGATGATTATTTCCATACTGGTCGGGACAATCTCAACTGCCTTTTACGCGTTCGGTAGTGGTGCTTTCCTCTTAACCACCGGGCGGGTATTGTGGGGGTTGGCTTGGTCAGGGATTTGGATCGGGGCGAATAGCATGACGCTTGATATAAGCAATGATGTGAACCGAGGTTCATTGAATGGCCGCTTACAAATGTGGTTTTTTATCGGAGTCGCTTTATCTTCCTTCGTTGGGGGTTTGTTTACGGATTTATTTACTTATCGTGGGGGTTTATGGGTTAGTACCTTATTGACTTTTATTGGTTTTTTAGTTTGGGTCAAATTCTTGCCAGAAACACGATCGATTAAGCAATCAGAAAACTATACTTTAAAGGAAACTAAGCCTCTCACCAAAGGGTTTCCCTGGAAAATTACCTTCTGGTGTAGCATCCCATTTTTTATCAACCGCATCATTTTTACCGGAGTTTTAGGTTCAACTACAATTTTATGGTTATCGCAATTCGTCAATAATGGGAATTTAGCATTCAACAATTTGACCCTTCCCCTGGCGACTATGAGTGGGGTTTTCATTGCCATTCGTATTTTTGTAAGCATACTCAGTGTACCGCAAATTGGTCGATTATCTGACCACTTGAAACGTAGATGGCTGCCATTAACAATCATTTTCTTATTCTTTGGCGCAGGAGGATTATTGTTGTTATCCTCTCAGAATTTTTGGATTTCTATTATAGGGACCATTCTTGCAGCGATCGCTGCTGGGAGTATCCCAGCACTGATTCCCACCATCATCGGAGATCAAGTCCCACAAACTCAACAGAGCCGTTCCCTGGGGTGGGTATTTTCTTTTGGTGATCTCGGATCAGCCTTGGGGCCTCCCATTGCGCTTGGATTAGTTGCAATCATCGGATTACAACCATTATTCCAGTGGTGCGCACTGCTACTCATGGTTACCGGTGCAGTTACCATTTATCAGACAATTTCTGAAAATAACCGAACGAAATAGAAAAACAGCCTGATTTGTCACCCAACCAGGCTGTTCAAGTATAATTTTATTGGATCTATTAAGATTAGAAATCTTGATTGTTGAGTTTTTGACTTACCTTAACCGGAACTGAACCAATCAACGCTTTTTCAGTGAAACACATTTCACGTGAAAGTCTGATCAACTCGGCAATCTTTTGCGGATCTTCATCAGACTCAATTAAGATCTCGATCTCGAATCCATCACAAAAACCTTCGGCGTCCCCTCGCAATACAGAACCTTGTTCATGGAAATGAGCAGTAACATTCACTCTTTCGTTTCGAATTGCCAATTTTCTTTTTATCGCAACCTGCGACACATGGGAAATGAGTCAGAGGGCCATTCCAGCAACAAAGTAAGATAATGGAGTTGGAGCTGAGCCTTCCCCACCTGGTATATAAGAGCCTTCATCACTAATTAGAGCGTACTTTCTACCAGTTTCCGGCTGACCAGTCAGCACCTGTTTGCGCCATTTTTCAATCGATGATGCTTCCGCACGGACTTCAATATCACGGAAGCCAACAGGGGGTTTGTTTGCAGTCATTGTGTTTCCTTTCTGATAATTTATTGGTTGATGTAGTGTATCATATTCAGACATTTAAAATTCAATATTCTATTGTTACGATTTTGTTTAAATTGTGTTTATATTTCGTTACAATTTGGTTTCTGTTTGGTTATAATATCTTGATTTTGTGATAAACTTTTTTACTGAGGGTTTAGTTAAGATTTTATATAGATCAATGTTTTTCAAGTTGAAGCAGGCGTAATTGTATTTACGACTGCTCTTTAAAAAGGTTTGAAAATCTTGTTTTGATTTTATCATTGTAAGAATGGCAAATAAAAATTTAAAAGGTATCCCAAAATATATTTATCCCCTTACTGCGGCCTTGCTATATGCAGTAATTTTTTGGATTTTCCATCGCTTTCTTGGAGCCGGTTTATACATTCTGGCAATTTTTCCTATAGCAATCACCAGCTGGTTTTATGGCGTCCGGGCAGGGCTCTCTATCATTTTATTGTTCATTGTACTCAATATGATTATGATCTTCACCTTTGGCGTTCAAGAAAATCACATTCATGAGTTTTTCAACCTAATTCCGGGTCTTCTAACCATCATTATCATTACTATTGGTTTTGGATGGGCAAGAGACTTGAATCTAAAAATCAAACATGAATTATCAGAACGGGAAAAATATCAACATGCATTAGAGGTAAGTGAAAAGAAATTCCGCACCCAATTCGAAAATCTTTCAGAAGGTATTGCCATTGATCATCTGATTTATGAAAATGGTGATCCTGTTGATTGGATCATCACCGATGTCAACCCCGCGTATGAGAAAATCATGAAGGTGAGTAGAGATGAAGTGATCGGTAAACATGCTACCGATTTGTATGGTTCAAAAGCTTCAATCCAATCATTTCTCGATGCCTATGATCAAGTCTTACAAAGCGGGGAACGATTAACTAACATACCCCATTATTTAATCCCGGATCGAAACATTGTGGTATCCGCCTCTTGTCTTGGTGAAAATCAGGTTGCTGTTACTTTTACGGATATTACCGAACAGGAAGCGGCTAAACAATCAGAGATAAAGCAAAGAGAATATTTGCTGACCATGAGCAAAATCACCTCTGCTCTAAATGAAACCAGGCATTTGGATGAAGTTCTGAACATCATTTTGGAAAACCTTGAACAATTTGTATCTTACGATGCCGCAGATGTAACTTTATTTCAGGAAACCCGCTTGAAAATTGCCAGGCATGTTGGGTATGACAAAATGGGTCTGCAAGAGTTCGCTGATCATTTTGAAATAGATATTTCTGAAATGCCCACTGGTAAATGGATACTGGATAATCAAGAACCACTAATTATTGGTGACACTTCCAAATCTGATATTTGGAATATATTAAAGGAAGTTGAGTGGATAAAATCTTATATGGGGTTGCCAATTATTGCCAAAGGGGAAATGGTTGGTATCATTAATTTTTTGAGCGCAAATCAAGGGTTTTATGAAGATTTTTCATATGAACCGTTGATCCCATTCTCCGAGCAGGCTGCCATCGCCATCGAAAACGCACGAACTTTTGAGGAAATTCAAAAGAGATCCTCCCGATTAGCAATTATTAATAAAATTGCCTTTCAAATGAACCAACCCGCTGAATTAGCCACCGTGCAACAAATGGCGGTGGATAGTCTAGCAGAAGCCTTAAATTTTTACCAGGTCGGTCTGGCGATGATCAACCCGGATAAAAAAACCATGACAATCGTGGCGGATCACCCTGGTCCGGGAAATCATTCCGTGAAAGGTTCGTTCATCCCATTGAATAACAACCCTTCCATGGATTACATCCTGGAAAATAAAAAATCATTTTTTTCCTCCAATGCTCAGCAAGATCCCATGCTCTCCGCAGTAAATGATTTTATGATCGGACAGCATATCAATTCAATCTTACTCATTCCATTAATTGTTAGCGGGGAGGTTATTGGAACTATAGGCTGTGACATTATCAATGAAAACCATTTCCTTACCCCAGAGGAAATTGATCTGGCAGAAATCCTTACCAACCTGATTGCAGGAAGAATGGAACTGGAAAGACTAATTGCCAGCGAGAAAAAACAATCCTCAGAGTTGTCAATGCTTTATGAGACCTCTCTGGCTATTACCAAACCTTACGAAATCTCAAAGCTGCATAACCAGATCATCGAAAATGCTACCTGGCTGCTGGATGGCTCTGCCGGAATCCTTTATTTAAAATCCGATGAAGAAGATGTGTTCGAATGTAAAGTAAATTTTAATAACCAATATGATCCTATCGGTGCCAAAATTCGTCCCGGAGAAGGTGCAGCAGGGTTAGTGGCACAAACCTCTCAATCCTTGATCGTTGAAGATTACAGCAACTGGGAACACAAATCGCCTCAATATTCTAAAATTAAGGACAAATTCTCATTATTAACCGTTCCAGTAATTTATCAATCAGTCACATTAGGTGTAATACAAATATTACGTGATATGGATAAACCTGTGTTTACCCAAAATGACGCCAGTCTGTTGTCCTTATTTTCTAACCAGGTTGCGATCACACTTGAAAACTCCAGGTTGTTGAACGAACTCCAGGAATTGGCGATTCACGACCCATTGACAGGGGTACTCAATCGTCGGGGGTTCTCCGAAATTGCTGAGCGAGAAATTGATGTAGCCAATCGCTTTACCCACAACCTTTCCATAATGTTCCTTGATTTGGATCACTTTAAAGAGATCAATGACACCCATGGGCATACTGTTGGTGATCAGATATTAGTCGGTTTGGCATCGCGTTGTAAGAATATCTTGAGAAGTGTTGATGTAATTTGTCGCTACGGTGGTGAAGAGTTTGTAATTTTGCTTTTAGAAAGCAATCTTCAGGCGGCTATTGAAATTGCAAGAAGAATCAACAACGTGGTAAAACTTTACCCATTCCATACAGATGCAGGACCCATTAACTTGACCGTCAGCGTGGGGGTTGCACAATATGAAAACCACATGAATAACATTAACGTGCTCATCAATAATGCTGACATGGCATTGTACAAGGCAAAATCATCCGGTCGTGACCGAGTAGAGGCGTACATCGCTTCTGAATATCCATCCAATAATAAAGATTTCATCGGTCCACACTGTTGATAAATTGAAAAGAAGGAAATTAAAATAAGGGTTAGATAAAATAACTCTTTGTATTATTGCGACCCTGACTGCGGGTAAGAAAAAACGGGGCCTTTGTACACCACTTGCAATTATGATAATGGATATAGAACAATAATTCTACCTGCCTAAATGTCCAGGTTTCTGATGATTAAATGCAAAATTGGCAAGTATTTGGCAGGTTTTTTGATTTTGATCACACTAATTCCAGGACAAATTTCATGTTTAGTTATAATTAGTCTGAAATTAGATTTCTCTGTCTAGTTTTGCTAAGTTAAAGTATCAAAATAGAGAAATGCGATTTAGTATCAACTTTTTAAATAAATTTTTAACATCACCTCCTGAGGATAGCATAAACTATGTCTCAAGGGCAGTGTCAATTCATAAAAGAAAGGCTGTGACATATCATATAGTTGATTATTATCTTAAATTAAAAAAGTTCTCACAATAGGAAACTCTTTTAATTAAGATATGTTAGTTAAGACTGCTCGGAATAATGACAAACTTAAAAGAGGAATAAGTAATCCTTCCTTAATTCATACTTTATTAACAAACTAAAACAGTTTGGGGCGAAAATGCTTATACTGATTGCAACCACTCATCTTTTGTTATTTGGTAGTAACAATAGTTTCCACTGATTTGCTCACAGTTTGGAACTTGTTTGTATTTAGTCTCAATGTATCTCATTCCAGTCTTCTGCATAACTTTTCCACTCGCAGGATTATCTATATGATGATGGGTATGAATAAGTGAAGCATTAATCATGGAAAAAACAAATCCAACAACCGCTTTACAGGCTTCGGTCATGATTCCACATCCCCAATACTTTCTGCTGATAAGATAATGCACTGAGACGCTTTGTATTTCGTCATTTATTTCGTTCAAGTATATATATCCTATTGCTTGTGTAGTTTCTTTCAAAATTATTACCCAATGATAATAATCCATTTTAGAATAATCATCAATCCAACCTGAAAGTAATAACTTTGTTTCTTCAATATTTTCATGAGATTTCCAACCCCAAAATTTGTTAACTTCAGAATCTGATACCCAATTAGAAAACATATCTTCGGCATCACTCATTTCATATTTCCTAAGGATAAGCCTATTAGTTTCGATTGTTTTTGTTCCAATGTGATTCAATGCCGTCACCCCACAGTATATAAATTTTCTGACTTCACAGTTTTATCTTAATTTCATAATTGATAACTATAATTATTGAGATCTATTTGTACGGTAACATTATACAATAAGTATTTGATTTATCTTTTCCCTTTCACAATACCTCGGATATCAAGTGGGAATTGTATATAAAAGTTGGAATACGTGTTTTCTTTCTAATGTAGAATGGTCAGAAGATATGACATAAGCGAAATATCTGAAAGCCATTTAAGCATTTATCTAGAACTAATCAACACATAAAGAAAGACTACAATAAAGGTTTTCTCCTTATGTGCATGTCCGGACTGCCCATAATCCAGACTACACCG
>CAYSFA010000086.1:0-1835 GCA_964430025.1 uncultured Anaerolineaceae bacterium
AGAATTTTGCTCCTTTAACATCCGACCCGCACTGAGGACAATTCATGATTTTTTGGTTTTGTCTCAATTGGGGTTCCGCAATTCGGGCAAAATTTTGCACCATTTGCATCCTGACCACAATTGGGACATTTACTGGAAACTGGTTGTTCCATGGCAGTACCACATTCCAGGCAAAATTTTGTACCAGCAGCTGCCATAACACCACAATTCGGGCAATGAGCTGCCTGATTTGCGGCTGTTTGGGCTGTCTTGGCTGCCTGCTGTACATTCTTGACTACGTCTCCCAGGCCAAACGCATTTGCCAATCCCTTTAAAGCTGCACCAGTTTGTTCACCTCTCGCTTCGGAGATTTCATTGCTACGCGGACTATCTTCCTGACAAAATCCAGACTGTGTATCAAAATCAGATAGACACACAACTCGTAAACATGTTGGACACTCCCGGAAATTTACCTGAACCTGTTTCCAGGCTTTCTCAATTTGATCAGGTGTTAATTTCATACTGTAACGGGGATCTTCTCCGACAACATTATTGGCGACAACGTTCCCGAATAAAGGTACCTTCCTCAATAAACCGCTAGCCACCTGTTTCCCAATATCCTTGGTTACCGTACCAACCATATCCGGTTGACTGCGATACTCACGCCCACACGTTTCACAATAAAAAACACAATAGGGCCCTATTCCGTCGTTTCGGATATCATAATTCGGCATTCTGGAAAAGTTCGACATTCCAACTCCTTGGTATAAATAATGATTATGAACTCTGATAGTTAAAAATTATATACCATTATGAAATTACGACTGTGAAAAACGTGCTTCTCTTTTTTTCATCTATCCAGGATGAAGTAAACTAAAAACAAAATCAGTAAAGATCCATTGGTACAATTATTGAAGGTTAGACTTAAGTTAGATTTCACCTCAATAACGGAGAGAGAAAGACATGGAACAACGCATAAAAAATCGATTTACCAATACTATTTTGGAAGAAATTGTCGAGAGATTTGGGATTCAAGAGAACCAAATCAAGATTCTGGACAGCTTTGAAAGTTATATTTATGAATTTTCAAACAATTCTATGGACTACATTCTACGAATTTCTCATTCTATCCGGCGAAACAAAGATCTAATCCACGGAGAAGTAGATTGGATTAATTACCTGGCAGATCGGGGAGTTGGGGTTTCCAAAGCAATCACATCCAAAGGTGGCAATCTTGTGGAATGTGTGAATGATCTAGAAGGTGGGCAATTTCTGGCAACTGCGTTTGTAAAGGCAAAAGGTAGCTCTCCCTGGGAAAGATGGACTCCTGAACTTTATAAATCCTATGGAGAAATAATTGGAAAAATCCATTTACACACAAGGGATTTTCAACCATTTTTTCCGGAGAGAAAACGTCCTGAATGGGATGACCCCATATTTGATTTCGTGAACACCTTCTTGCCAGACAATGAATGGTTGGCTAAGGAGAAATACAAGCTGGTTTGTGATCAAGTTAACAAAATACCCAAAAATTATCAAACTTATGGTCTCATCCATCAGGATGCCCACGGAAGTAATTTATTTATAGATGACGATGGACAAATCACCCTATTTGACTTTGATGATTGCGGTTATAGTTGGTTTATCAATGATATTGCCATTGTTCTTTTCTATATTGTGATGGAGGCTCAGGATCAAAATGAATTCACAAGACAATTTATGGCGAATTTTTTAAAAGGTTACTTGAAACATTGTCCTTTAGATCTCGCGCTTTTGAAAGAGATTCCACTTTTCCTAAAAATTCGTGAAATTGAATTGTATGCAGCGATCCAAAGAGATTTTGGTACAGAAAAAAT
>CAYSFA010000086.1:1935-10736 GCA_964430025.1 uncultured Anaerolineaceae bacterium
TTCGTGAAATTGAATTGTATGCAGCGATCCAAAGAGATTTTGGTACAGAAAAAATAGAAGATGAATGGTGCAATCGATACATGCAAGATCGAAAATATAAGATCGAAAACGATGTCCCATACATTGATTTTGATTTCGAATCCCTTAAATCATCTATTTGAAAAAATTATTTCGAGTCGTTAATCATCGAAAATAAGTTTCGCAAAACAATGGACATGTCCTAATAATTAAAAAATCGATAACTATAATTTTTTATTAAGATCACTAACAGTTTTTTTATCATGCAAACGGAATAATTATGAGTTCAAATCCAATAAATTTAGCGGTTCGTTTTTTACTTGAATTATCTGCCCTTGCATCGATGGGTATTTGGGGTTGGAATAAAGGCGAGGGAATACTACGTTTTGTATTAGCCATCGGTATTCCATTAATAGCTGCCACCATTTGGGGAATATTCCGGGTACCGAACGACCCAAAAAATGCAACGGTTGCAATCCCAGGCGTATTGCGTTTAATATATGAAGTGATATTTTTTGGGTTTGCTGCCTGGGCTTTGTTTGATTTAAATTTTATTGGATTAGGTTGGACAATCTTGATTTTATTAATTCTGCATTATGCACTATCGTATGATCGGATAACCTGGTTATTAAAACAGTAAATTGTTTCCATCAAATCCAATTAGAAAATATATTATTCAAAAAAACTTGAAAATAATGTAGAATATTTTTGATTCAGAATCTTTTACATACCCGTCCCATCACTTAATCCCAAAATAATCTATATATGATACTGGTTAATCTATTCGTGCGTTCCATTGGAAATAATTTTAGAGAGGAGATTTAATGTCTACTTCAGTTCTAATAACCTATGCCACCCGCTATGGTTCTACCAAAGAGGTAGCGGAACATATTGGAAAACAGATAATTGAAAATGGAAAGTCTGTTGAAATTAAACCCTGCAAAGAGATGAAAAATCTGAAAATATACGATTTTGTCATTCTAGGCACGCCATATTATATTGGGAAGATGTTAAAGGATGCCAAAAATTTCCTCGAAAAAAATCAGGTCTCCCTCTCCCATAAACCAGTTGCCATCTTTGCCCTTGGTCCGATTGGTGAGGATGAAAAAGAAAAAACCGAAGCTAAAGAACAAATGGACAATGAGCTCAACCAATTCACCTGGTTGCAACCTGTTGCAACCGAAATGTTCGGTGGAAATTACAATCCTGAAACACTTCGATTTTTTGATAAATTATTAACCAAACCCCCTGCCAGCCCACTTCATGACCTTGCAGCTAATGATTCACGCAATTGGGAAGACATTACTGCATGGACAAAACAACTAATTGATAATCACATTATTCAAAAATAGTTGTTACAAAAAAATTCACAAATTTCTTCAAGTTCTATAATAAGAGCAAGAAAGTGATCTTACATTCTTAAATATTGGAGAAATTCTATGATCCCAAAAACGTCCTTCAAATCAATTGATGGTTATATTGAGCAATTTCCGGCCGAAATTCAAATGATTCTGCAAAAAATTCGGTCTGTTATTAAAGAAGCTGCTCCAGAAGCCACAGAGAAAATCAGTTATCAAATGCCTACTTTTTTCCTGAAAGGAAATTTGGTTCATTTTGCCGCATTCAAAACCCACATTGGATTTTATCCGGTTCCCAGTGGAATTGATAAATTCAAAGATGAGTTATCACAATACAAAGGTGGAAAAGGATCAGTTCAATTTCCTTTAGACAAACCAATGCCACTGGATTTGATTAAACGGATTGTATTGTTTAGAGTAGAAGAAAATCTAGCAAATGCAGAAGGAAAAGCAAAGAAAAAATGATGAAATCAGGGGAAAAAAGAAGAATCCAGTTTGATTTTGATCGGCTTGTTGACCAAATTATCGAAGGCAGGAAGACAGCCAGTGTTGTTCGATTAGGGGAAGTTGATATTTCTGTTGGAGATTATGATGATCCTTTGGTGGTGGGAGAATACTATGATGTTTATGATAGCCACTTTGAAAGAAGAGTCACCATCAGAATAACGGGTATGGAATTATGTCGCTGGGACAATATTCCAGAGCGGTTATGGCGCGGTGAAACCAATAAAAGTGCAGAAGAGTTTCGTCAGGATCATTTGTATTTTTTTAACAACGTAAGGCCTGATCTGGAATTCATTGCTTTTTATTTCGATTTGGTGTTGGATGATGACGTGTCTGATTGATCTTTGAATTAGTTTCTAGAGGAAAAAATGAAGGTTGAAAAAATAAAAGACATCTCTTTACTACCCTACTCAACATTGCATGAACAAGACTGTGCCGATCTAATCGCAGCCTTACCGCAATGGTTCGGAATTCCAGAAGCCAATACCTCTTACCTCGAATCAATGAAAAAATATTCAACATGGGTCACAGTGGATGAGGAGAAAGTAGTCGGTGTAATCACTTTAACTGAACAATTTCAAGGCTCATTTGAGATTCATTTTTTGGCTGTGCATCCAGATTATCATCGCAAAGGGATTGGAAAATTACTCATTCAACAAGTGGAAGAAGTGTCACGGCAACAAGGTGGCCGCTGGTTGCACGTAAAAACATTATCACCATCTCACCCAGACCCGTATTATGAATTGACCCGTGAGTTTTATTTTGCTCTTGGTTTCTCTCCTCTCTTTGAATCAGACACAATATGGGGAGCTGCTAATCCTGCAATAATTCTAGTTAAACAAATTTAATCAAACTTTCTTGCTAACCTACAATGTAGATAACTAAAATTGTTTCTGATATAAAATAAAACCATCAAAACCCGGGCATTTATTTCATAATGATCCCGCCCATCTGCCAGGAGGAATATTCACCATGCAAGAACCACGCTTCAAGTCCTTCAACTACGCCATTGGTATGTTCGGCACTTCCATCCCAATCAATATGTTTAAAACATATGCCGCAGTTTATTATGTTGTCAACTTAGGGCTGACAACCGTTCAACTTTCTTCAATCTTATTTTGGTACACCTTCATTGACGCCCTCGATAATCCGGTTTACGGGTTTCTTTCAGACCGAACCCGCACCAAATGGGGACGCAGGCGGCCATGGTTGGTGATCGGTACGCCCCTCCTGGTTTTATGTTTTATTGCATTCTACAGCACCCCCAGCTTTTTAGAAGGGAAATCTCTCTTTGCTTACGCCATGCTCTTTTATATCCTGACAGGGACATTGGATTCTGTAATCAATGCCAATTACGGTGCACTCTTCCCGGAATTATTCCGAACAGATGCCAGCCGCGCAAAAACAAATGCGATGCGTCAGGCTTTTCAATTGGTTGCTATGATCATCAGTATTGCCCTAACCCCCATGGTGACCGGAGCAATCGGATTTAGTACCACAGCCATTATTTATGGCATTCTCGGTGGTGTGGTGATCCTTTATATGACTTTCACCTCCAAAGAAGTGGAAGTGCGCGACGAGGAAGACAAACCTCAATTCTGGCATAGTCTCAAGAGCCTTTTTATCAATCGAAAATTCTGGCTGGCTGGATTTGCTAATGCTTTTTACAGTGCCGCCATGGCTTTGGTTTTGGCTTCCCTACCTTTCTTTGTCAAATACACCTTGCAAATCCCGGATAGCCAATCAACCATCTTGTTTGCATCCGTGTTGATCATTGCCATTGGTTGTGTGGTGGTATGGGCTCGTTTGGTTAAAAAATTTACCCTCATCCCAGTGTGGCGGGCGGCTTTAATTTCTTTAGCCATCGCGTTTGTGCCATTGTATTTTGCCAATTCATTACCCACAGCAATTGTGGGCAGTGCATTGGTTGGCTTTGGTTTTGCCGGGGTGATCACCACCATGGATTTGATTGGTGCCAAGATCATGGATGAAGACACCAAGAAATACAATGTCCGCCGTGAAGGCATTATCTCCAATGCTTTAGGATTTATGAACCGCTTGAATGGTCTTTTCACCAGCGCAGCTTTCTATTTGATCTTTGTTTTCTTTCAATTCGAAAGTGGCAATAATCCAGGTCCCCAACCAGATGAAGCATCCCGCTTCTTACTGACTGTTTTCCCATTCGTCTTAATGATTATCAGCTTTGTGTTTTCGTTCTTTGTTAACTTCCCCAAAAATGATCCAACCAAACCAGTGGTTGATTTGGAAAATTTAGGAGCAAAATAATGGCATTAATTCGATTAGACCACGTCCCTGATAGTATTGGGTTAAATGTCCCCGTCAATATCATCCTTCCTGATCCAAAAAAGATGGCAGGAACTCCCCTAAGGGACAGGAAAGTTTTGTATTTGTTGCATGGATTGAGTGATGATGGCAGCGCCTGGCAGCGTTATTCATCCATAGAAACTTATGCGAATGACCATGGATTGGTTGTAGTTATGCCTTCGGTGGGACGTAGTTTCTATACGGATCAGCCCAATGGGCAAAAGTACTTCACCTATATAGTAGAAGAGCTACCTCAATATCTGGCAGATGTGTTTCATCTGGAACCCAGCCGAGAAAACACCTTTATCGCTGGAAATTCCATGGGCGGGTACGGTACTTTTAAAGCAGCTTTTCTAAAACCTGAGAAATATCATGCCGCCTTGAGCCTTTCCGGTGTACTGTCTTTGGCAATCTTAAACCGAGAGAATGATGCACGTCAAACTGAATTTGCCCATTTATTTGGCGATCTTTCGAAATTACAAGGCAGTGAACACGATCCGGCCACCTGGATAAAGCATGCCGTAGAAAACAAGTTAAAAATTCCCAAATTACTCATTGCCTGTGGAAAACAAGATGACTTATTTCCATTAAGTCAGTATTTTTACAAAGCCTGCCAGGCATCCGGGTTCGATGTTCACTACCAGGAAGAAGATGCCAAACATGATTGGTATTACTGGGACAGAATCATTCGTTGGTTCATTGAAGAAATCATCTTTCCGGCAAATTGATTAAGAACGAAACTGGAGGAATTTAATATGTACTCAGAAGACTCCATTCAATTGGATAGGTTTATTGCACATGATCGTCAAGGGACTTACTTTACTATCCCGTTTCAGGTTGAGAAAAATATTGAAAAAATTGAAATTCGCTACCAATATACACGTTATGACAGTAATGAAATTGTCAAAGATAATTATCTTGCCACAATAATGCCTGAAACCAATATTATAGATATTGGTTTGATCGCCCCGAATGGAGAGCAGGTCGGAGTTTCCGGGTCAGACAAGACCTCCTTCATTGTTAGTGAAGCTTATGCTACCCCTGGTTACAAAGCAGTAGCAATCCAACCAGGTGAGTGGAAAATTTTGGTTGGTGCATACAAAATCGAACAGCGTGGAGTAAGAGTTTTTTACGAAATCAATTTCACCTACAAGAAACGTCGTTTATTGAAAGGTGATCTGCATACCCACACGCTGGCCTCAGATGGTGTCCATACTGCCGAGGAATTAGCCTGGAAAGCTAAGCGTAATGGGCTGGATTTTGTGGCGGTCACTGACCACAATCAGATGGTCTCAAAAGCTGCCCTCCCAGCTATTGAGGGCATCACCCTGATTCCAGGGATGGAATGGACGCATTATCAGGGACACGCTAATTTTCTGGGAGTAAACAAACCATTTGATGGTTGCTTTGCTACCAATTCTTTTGAAGAGACGTTGAAGATTTTCCAGACTGCAAAATCACGCGGAGCACTCATCAGTATCAACCACCCATTAGATGAATCTTGTGGGTTCAAATTTGATATCAGACAATTGCCTTTTGATTGTCTGGAAATTTGGAATGGCCCGATGCGAGAATCCAACCTGAAAGCAGTTGGATTGTGGCATTCTTTGCTTGTGAAAGGGATGAAAATACCTGCGATCGCAGGAAGTGATTACCACCGCGATACTCCATTCATCTTTTTAGGCGGCCCTACCACTTGTGTATTTGCTGAATCAAACGGAGCCAGTGACATCCTGTCTGCCATTAAAGCCGGTCATTCTTACTTCACCTTTGCTCCCAATGGGCCAAAATTGGAAATGAAAGCTGATGGCAATGCTATCATGGGAGATAGTGTAAAATGGTCGGAAGTTAAATCCTTCAGGGTTGAGGTTGCTAATCTACTGGCAGGTGATAAAGTGTGGATTGTCACAGATAACGATAGCTTAATGGTGTGGGATGCACCAGAAAATGGGAGTTTCGAAATGGAATACAAACTGGAATCCCCAGGTTTTGTTCGTGTAGATGTTTTACGAGCTTTCTTACCTGGAGTTCCATTATTGCCTGCCTTAATTTCTAATCCTATTTATTTTGATTAAATAATCTATGAAAATTGATCAGAAACCAGAATTCACAAAACATTTCAAAGCAGTATTAACCGCAGTTTTTGTGACATTTTTATGGTCAACTTCCTGGGTTTTTATAAAGATTGGATTACAAGATGATTTGCCAGCTGTAACCTTTGCCGGTCTGCGTTATGTACTTGCCTTTTTTTGTTTGTTACCCTTCGTGATTTTTAATGAAAAACACAAAAGATCCATTCAAAACATTCCCAAATCCTTGTGGGGACAATTGGTGGTATTGGGTTTCGTGTTATACACGATCACCATGGCTTCGCAATATATTGGCTTGTCTCTTTTATCTTCTGCCACTGTCAGTCTGTTATTAAATTTCTCCCCATTATTCGTAGCCATCCCAAGTGGATTGATCAATAAAGAGAAAACATCATTTTCACAATGGATAGGTATTCTCTTAACTTTAGTGGGCGTAGTAATTTATTTTCTGCCATTAACTATTCCCTTCGGACAGGTCATAGGATTGGTGATTGTGATGATTGGTGTTTTATCCAACACAGTTGCATCCCTCCTTGGCCGAACCGTGAATCTTAAAAGCGGATTACCGCCAATCATCATCACTACAATTAGTATGGGAATTGGTGGCTTTATTTTATTGATCGCAGGCAGCACCATACAAGGATTTGGTCAACTCACCTTCTCCCATTGGCTAATCATTTTCTGGTTGGCAGTTGTTAACACTGCTTTAGCCTTTACACTATGGAATAAATCATTACAAACACTTACCGCGGTGGAATCCAGCATTATCAACAGCCTGATGCTACCTCAAATAGCTATCTTGGCGTGGATATTTCTGGCGGAATCCTTGAATTTCCGCCAGATTATTGGTTTAGTGTTGGTCACCGTTGGAATAATTATTGTTCAGATTAAATGGAAAAGGAAAGACCGTAACAAAATTTCTTCTGACTTAACAAAATAATCTGATTTTCATGTTTCCTTTCTAATACCTTTTCATTTATTTAATAGGTGATAGAATTGCTTTTCGTGCCTCTATGAGGTACGAATTTATTAACCACAAAAAGAAAGGCAGCAATATGGGACGAAAGAATTATATTCAGATGCTGCGTGAAGAATTTTCAGGATACAATCGAACTAAATTTCAACAGGACCTCTTAGCTGGTTTGACTGTAGCGGCTGTAGCACTTCCATTGGCATTGGCTTTCGGGGTAGCATCCGGTGCAAATGCAGCTGCAGGGCTTGTCACCGCAGTGATTGCAGGATTGGTCATTGGATTTTTCTCTGGCGCTCCTTATCAAATCTCCGGTCCAACCGGGGCAATGAGTGCTGTATTGATCGTCCTAGTCCAAAGGTACGGACTGGAAGGAATTTGGATTTCAGGGTTACTTTCTGGTTTGTTCTTGTTAGTTATTGGACTTTTGAAATTAGGTCGATTTATTGCCTTTATTCCATCCCCGGTAATCACTGGATTTACCTCCGGAATCGCCTTAATCATATTCATTGGTCAAATTGACAATTTCCTGGGGATAAAAACTCCGGATAGTGAAGCTGCATTAATAAAATTACTTGAATATTTTAAAGGTGGCTTTCATCCGAATTGGCAAACAATTCTAATTGCTACAATTGTCATACTCATAATGATTTTTTGGCCAAAACAATGGGCAAAGCGTTTTCCCTCGTCCTTAATGGGCATCATTGTTGCCACAGCGATAACCGGATTAATGAATTGGCCAGTAACTTCGATTGGAGAAATTCCTAAGACACTTTTACTGGCAGACCGGCTCAATCTCAGTCAATTTCCCTGGGAAAAACTACCTGAATTTCTCGCACCAGCCCTAACCATTACTGCCTTAGGGGCGGTTGAGAGTTTACTTTGTGGGGCGGTAGCCTCAAACATGACCGGGGTGCGGCTTCAAGCAAACCTCGAGTTGGTTGGCCAGGGAATTGGCAACATGTTGATTCCATTTTTTGGAGGTGTTCCAGCCACAGCAGCCATTGCCCGAACCAGTGTAGGAATCAAATCTGGTGGTCAGACTCGCATGGTAAGTATCATCCACGCCATTGGCATTTTATTATCGATGTTCTTACTCGCACCTATCATGCAGAAGATCCCTTTGGCCGCGTTGGCTGGTGTATTAATGGTGACCGCATGGCGGATGAATGAATGGCATTCTATCCAATTCATTTTCAAGAATCGTTTCAAAAGCGATGTGCTTGCTTTCACTGCCACGATGTTGGCTACCATTACACTTGATTTGACTCAAGCCATCTTAATTGGCTCGTTGATCGGTGGAGCAATATTCTTAAACAAAATTGCCAGTCTGCAAATTGACATTCAGGATGTTGATCCAGAAAAACTCAAAGCTCGGGGGATCGCCATCTCGCAGAAATGTCCCCATATTCGTGTTGCTTATTTAACCGGCCCCATTTTCTTTGCAGCCAGTGGAATTTTCAACGAAGCTTTTTCACAACTAAAAGACACTCAAACTCTTATCCTGTCTATGCGCGCTGTACCCTTACTGGACAC
>CAYSFA010000086.1:10746-12773 GCA_964430025.1 uncultured Anaerolineaceae bacterium
GGGTTAGAAGTGATACAACGATTACAGGAGAAGATTAAACACAATGGCGGTCAATTGATGGTGGCTGGTGTTCATGAAAACGTGCGTGCGATGATGCTGCGTGGTGGATTAGTGGACAATATTGGGGAAGAAAATTTCTTCTGGAGCAGTGAGCAAGCCATCCTCGCTGCGGATAAGCTTGAATGTTCAATCTGTAATGTCTAAGCTTAATTAATAAAGATTTCTAGTGCCTGAAATACTATAATGAGTGATATGAAAAGCAAAGATATCATTATCCATTGTAAAGGGATCCTTTTTGATTTAGATGGAGTGCTTCTGGATTCCACAAGTTGTATTGAAAGACACTGGGAGGAATGGGCGAAGATCCATGAACTTGATTTGAGGACTGTTCTCCAAAATGCGCATGGTGTCCGTACGATTGAAACAATTTTAAAGGTGGCACCACACCTTGATGTCGAAAAGGAAGCATCTGAATTCACAGCAAATGAAATCCTTGATACGGATGGTGTGGTTGCTATACCTGGGGCATTAAATTTATTAGGTCAGTTGGAAATTAATCAATGGGCAATTGTCACGTCCGGGGGATATGATTTGGTTCAGGCGCGACTGAAAAGAGCTGGATTACCCAAACCTACTCACATTATCACTGGTGATGATGTTTCCCATGGAAAACCTTCTCCAGAACCCTACTTGCTTGGTGCAGCAAAACTAGGGTTGGCTATGGAAGAATGCGTGGTAATTGAAGATGCACCAATCGGTGTGAAAGCAGGCAAAACAGCCGGGATGCGAGTGGTCGGGATAACTTCAACTCATTCAATCCATGAATTATCCCAAGCTGATGCAGATTTCATAATTGAAAATATCAATCAAATTCAAATATTTCAAAATAAACATACAGATACCATCAACATATCCCTTACAACCTTATAAGCTTTATTCGTTGTTAACAAAATCTTAAGATACCTTTAAACTAAGGAGATCTTGTTGACTTATAATTATGAAGAAAGTCAATAAGGAGAATTATGAAAATTTTAGTCAGTAACGATGATGGGATTTTTAGCCCTGGACTAATCGCTTTGGCAGAAGTAGCTTCCCAATTTGGTGAAGTCGTGATCTTTGCCCCCGATTTTGAACAATCTGCTATGGGGCATGCCATAACCATCAAACGCCCCCTCACCTATCACCGCGTTAAATTCATTAAAGGATTTGAATCCTATCGGGTCAATGGCACCCCGGCTGATTGTGTGGCCATGGGATTGTTCCATTTAGGAAAAGTTGATCTGGTTCTTTCCGGAATCAATGTTGGTAGCAATCTTGGAAATGATATCTGGCATTCGGGGACAGTCGCTGCAGCCAAACAAGGGGTTATCTTGGGTGTACAATCAATTGCTTTTAGCCAGGTCATCAATGGAGAAGAACCCACCTACGAAAAACAAAAACCTTACATCTCTGATGTGATTGAAATGCTCACCCAAGGGGATCAACCTCGCCTGGTTAATGTAAACTTGCCAGAAGATCCGGTTGGCTTACGATGGACGCACCAATCCATCCGGCATTATAACGGTGCGATGGTGGAAGGGCAGGATCCAAATGGCAGAAAGCATTTTTGGTTTGCTGCAACACCTCTCTCCAATCCGGATGAACACAGTGACCGCTGGGCGGTAGATCATAATCTGGTTTCTCTCACCCCACTGAGGTTGAGTCTTACCGATGATGAGTGGTTGCAAAAATTATCTTGATGGTAAATGTTTTTCAAACCTTTGAGATCGTATGGATGAACTAAATATGACAAAAACGCTTATTGATGGAGCAATTTATTCTCTGGTTGCCTCCATCGTTTTGATGGGATTAATGAAATTTAATCCGCGTTTATTCTTGCAGGATTACCCTAAGGATGTTCAAAATTCAGTTCCTCCTAAATCTCGCTTGGAGGAAAAACAATCTACTCTTTTTGGGCTTATATTTATCCTCATTCTATTCATTGGGCCATTTTTTTCCTCTCTTTCATTAAAAATTGCCAACATTGA
>CAYSFA010000087.1:0-12716 GCA_964430025.1 uncultured Anaerolineaceae bacterium
TTAAATGGTCTATAGCTTTTCTTTGAAAATTATCCTCACTTACTGAATAGTATGCTTGGATAATTTTTTCCATTTAGGCGTTGCAATATTTACCAATCTTAATTTGGAATAATTTCAAGCTGCCATATAATTAATGATGGTATTATCTTTCACGGAAGATCTAAACTCCAGATTTCTTAACCTTTGAGGAGGTGGAGATGTACATAGGTGCAATTGACCAGGGAACAACAAGCACCCGGTTTATCATTTTTGACACTTCAGGTAAAATCCTAGCGGTAGAACAAAAAGAACATAAACAAATTTTTCCACAACCAGGTTGGGTAGAGCATGATGCCTTGGAAATTTGGCAGAATACCCAGGAAGTAATTTCTAAAACATTACAAAAAAGCGGGATAAGGGCAAATGAGATTGCTGCTGTTGGAATCACCAATCAGCGCGAAACAGCCGTTCTTTGGGAAAAGTCTAGTGGAAAACCTGTTCATCCAGCTATAGTCTGGCAGGACACACGAACCGATAAAATTTGTGATCAATTGGCGTTTGATGGTGGGCAAGATCGTTTTCGTTTGAAAACAGGTCTGCCCCTGGCCACTTATTTTTCCGGTCCAAAAATTAAATGGGTAATGGACCAATATCCTGAGTTAAGAAAAAGAGCCGAGAATGGTGAGATTCTATTTGGAAATATTGATACTTGGTTAATATGGAATTTGACAGGTGGACCTGATCATGGTTTGCATATCACCGATGTGACCAATGCATCTCGCACTTTATGTATGAATCTTGAAAATCTCGATTGGGATACTGAAATATTAGAAATAATGGGCATTCCGAAAATTATGCTTCCAGAAATTCGTTCTTCCAGTGAGGTTTATGGGAAGATTAATTTAGGTCAATTGGCAGGCATCCCACTCGCAGGCGATTTAGGGGATCAGCAAGCCGCTTTGTTTGGGCAGACTTGCTTTGATGTTGGAGAAGCAAAGAATACCTACGGTACTGGCTGTTTTATGCTGCTCAATACCGGTGAAAAAATTGTGCAATCGAATAACGGATTGTTGACAACCATGGGTTACAAGATCGGTCAGCAGCCAGCAATTTATGCTTTAGAAGGATCGATCGCAATAACCGGCGCGTTGGTTCAGTGGTTGAGGGACAACCTGGAACTGATTGAAAATTCTTCCGAGATCGAACCATTAGCGAAGACCGTTAGTGATAGCGGAGGGATCTATTTTGTACCCGCTTTTTCCGGTTTGTTCGCGCCATATTGGCGAAGTGACGCACGAGGTGCTATTGTTGGTTTAACTCGTTATATTACTAAAGGCCACCTGGCGAGGGCAGTATTGGAAGCTACTGCTTATCAAACACGCGAAGTACTGGACGCGATGAATAAGGACTCAGAAGTAAACCTGACAGCGTTAAAAGTAGATGGTGGTATGGTTTTCAATAATACTTTGATGCAATTTCAAGCAGATGTGCTGGGTGTGTCAGTGATCCGACCGACAGTCTCCGAGACAACTGCCTTAGGGGCAGCTTACGCGGCTGGGTTAGCCGTCGGTGTTTGGTCAGAGCTGGATGAGTTACGCGCAAACTGGGGTAAGGATGCCATCTGGCGACCACAGATGGATGTGGAAGAACGGGAGAGAATTTACACCGGTTGGAAAAAAGCGGTTACCCGAACCTTTGATTGGGTTGATTAATGCTTCGTTTATGTTTTGGTAATTCTCGGATAATCAAATTCAATGGAGTTGAGAATGAATAAACCACAAGCCATAGTCATTGGGGCAGGTTTTACTGGTGTGGCTGTCGCGTATGATCTTGTACAGCGGGGGTTTGCCGTAAAAGTGCTGGAACGTGGTCCGCTTGTGAATGGCACGTCTGGTCGGACACATGGGTTACTCCATAGCGGCGGACGGTACGCCGTCGATGACCAGGAATCCGCGATTGAATGTATCGATGAGAACATGATCTTAAGAAGGATTGTTCCGAATGTGATAGAACCGAATGGCGGGTTATTTGTTGCCCTGGATGAATCTGATATGGGTTATCGGGAAGCATTTATCAAAGGATGCGAAGAGTGCCATATTCCCATCAAAGAGCTCACACCTCAAGCAGCCTTGCGATTGGAACCAAATCTTAATCCAAACCTGATAACCGCCTTCGAAATTCCAGATGGGACATTTGATCCACTGCGGTTGGCAATGGCCTTTGCTGCTTCGGCAAATTCGTATGGCGCGGATTTTCACCTTTTTTGTGAAGTGAATGATTTTCTTCTGGATGGATTGGGGAATGTAATTGGTGTGAAATATACGGATCGTTCATCCAATACCCAAAAAGAGCTTCATGCGGATATTGTTGTCAATGCTTCCGGAGTTTGGGCAGGGGAAGTGCTCTCGAAGGTAGGTAATATCCATCTACCGATCAAACCCACTCCAGGCGTCATGGTAACGTATGATCAACGCTTATGCCATCGGGTGATTAATCGACTGAATGAACCAGGAGATGGAGACATTATTGTTCCACAACGGCAAATGATCACTGTAGGAACAACCTCCTTCGAAGCGGACAATCTGGATTACATTCCAGTCTATCCAGATCAGATAAAGTTGATGTTTGAACGAGGTTGTGAATTGATCCCAGCCATTAAGCATACTAATGAACGCGGAGCATTTATGGCATCACGTCCATTATTGGATTCCGGATCTAAAGGACGAAGTTTGACTCGAACATTTAGATGTTTTGATCACAAGGAGACTGACAACGTGGATGGGTTGGTTACCATCACTGGTGGAAAAGCCACTACAATGCGTTTGATGGCAGAAAAAACAGTGGATCTTGTTTGCCAGAAGATGGGCATTAATGTAGCTTGTCAGACTGCTGAGATAAATGTTCATTCTTATCGAAAATTTAGATTGGCTGATCATCAGGAGGTTTCATGACACAAACCTGGCAGGTGACCTTTGACGTGTATCGCAAAAAAGAAGGTCAGAGAGGTTTTTTTGAAAAATTTGAACTAGATGTCAATCCGGATGAGTATGTAATTGACGGCATTGAACGAATCTGGGCTCTGTATGATCGCACATTGGTTTTTTCGCATGCCTGTCATCATTCAACTTGTGGAGCTTGTGGGATGATGGTCAATGGGGTAGAAAAACTAACATGTATCACCCCTATTCGATCGGTCACCAAAAATGGGGGCACCATTAAGGTAGAGCCGATGAGGAATTTTCCAGTGATCAGCGACCTGTCGGTGGATATGACGGTTTTTTATGAACGTATGGAGGCGGTTGGACATCAACCAGTTGTTCCTGTTGCCTTTGAAGATAGCAAAGGAAAGTCTACGAAAGAGGATGATCTTTTACGGTTGGCAGATTGCATCGAATGTGGACTTTGTATCAGTGCATGCCCGATTGCCCTCACCACGCCAGCTTATTTGGGGCCAGCAGTTCTGGCAGGGGCTCAACAATCCGGTGATCTAAACCCATGTGTTTTGGAAATGGTGGATAGTGAAAATGGTGCCTGGCGATGTCACAGTGCTTACGAGTGTACGGAAGTGTGTCCTTCTCATGTTGATCCGGCTTATCGAATTATGGATCTTCGCAAGAAGTTGGTTTCAAAACGAATTAAGAATTTTTTTGGAATGAAATAGGAGTGTATATGCAAGAGCAATCACAAAAACCAACCAATTTATTTAAATGGTTTGATCCTCGTCACCGGAGTCTGGGATCATGGGCTTTTATTCTCAACCGAATAACAGGGCTTGGGCTTACGCTTTACCTGTTTCTTCATTTAATAATGTTAGGACAATTAGCCCGAGGTCCTGAAGCGTATGATGGGTTTATTGCAATGGTGAAGAACCCGATATTTCTAGCTGGAGAATTATTAGTGGTGGCAGCAGCATTAATTCATGGGCTGAATGGCATCCGGATTGGCATAACCAGTTTTGGCTTTGCCAGTGGAAAACAAAAACAATTATTTATCGGAATGATGGCAGTGGCAATAATAACCATCGTTTATTTTGCAATTCGCATGTTCACCCATTAAATAGGAAGAAGGAAGAAATGAAAGATGGTTTTGATGTTAGTCCTCGTTCTGGTGAAGGTGCAGGAACCTGGTTCATAAAAATAATTTCTGGATTTTTGATTATCGTGATCTTAATCATTCATCTTGTGGTGAATCACCTGATCGTTGAAGGTGGTTTACTGAGTTATTCGGACGTAGTTCAGTATTACCAAAAAGCAATAGTCCCGATCATGGAAATCTTCTTTTTGGTGTTTGTGGTGGCTCATGCCTTATTGGGACTTCGTAGTGTATTGTTGGATCTTCACCCATCCAATAAAATGCTTAAAGTGATCAATTATGGATTGGTGAGCCTGGGTACTGTTTCCATCGTATATGGTACCTGGTTGGTAATCGTGATTGTGGGGCGGGGTTAACCTGATGTTTTCTGTTAAGGAGGTTTATTGACACCCCCCTCAATTTAGGTATAATTGCCTTGCGTGATTGGCTCACTAGCTCAACTGGCAGAGCAATTGACTCTTAATCAATCGGTTCAGGGTTCGAGTCCCTGGTGAGTCACCTGACATACGGTGGGGGACAACGCCGTTACCCCAAATAATGAAAGGACTTGCATTTTTGCAGGTCCTTTTTGATTCATTTGCTCGACCTACTACAAACCATTCAAACTTTGGTATAAATACAATGTACAGGAAAGGTGCAAATCACATGAAGAAAATCTCTGTTATGTTTGTTTGCTTGGGAAATATTTGCCGTTCACCTATGGCGGAAGCAGCTTTTCGAAAAATGGTGGAAACGCGTGGGTTGGTAGATCGATTTCAAATCGCCTCTTCCGGAACCGGTCATTGGCATTTGGGAGAGCCGCCACATATTGGGACACGGTTAATCCTTTCAGAACATAATATTGAAGTTGGTAGCAAACGATCACAACTTTTGAAAAAAGAAGATTTTCAGAACTATGATTACATCATAGCCATGGCTCAAGAGAATGTTGATGATATTCAATACCAACATCATCAAAAAGTAAGAAGACTTTTAGAATTTGCACCTCAGGCAAAGACTCTGGATGTGCCTGACCCATATTATGAGAACAATTTTGATGTTGTGTATGATCTGGTAACAGCGGGTTGCGAAGGGTTGTTGGACTTCATCATCGATCAGGAGGGTTTATGACCACACTGCCACAACGACTGCAATCGATTCTAATATGGGCTCTGACCGAACTTGGGGATTTTGGCCCGATTAAAGATGTGGTACCGGTTGGTGGTGGGTGTATTAATAATGCTTCGAAGATCGTTACTCCACAAGCCAACTATTTCCTCAAATGGAATACAGCCCCACTAGATTACATGTTCACAGCGGAAGCTAATGGACTACAACTGTTAGGCACCAGCAATGCAATCCGTGTTCCGAAAGTTTATAAAGTACAGGAAGCCCAACAGACCTTACCAGCATTTATCCTGATGGAGTGGATCGAGAAAGGTCCTAATTTTGATCAGAGATCGTGCGGTAGACAGTTAGCTGCTGTGCACCTCAATAACATCATGGAAGAATTTGGTCTGGATTATGATAATTATATTGGGAGCACACCACAACATAATGCCTGGCGGAAGGATTGGATTGAGTTCTTTCGGGAGTGTAGATTGCAACCGCAATTTGAACTGGCTATCCGGAATGGTCGCTGCGATTCCGCCAGAAAAAAACAGTTAGAAAGTCTGAGTTCCCAATTGGAGAAGTGGTTAGGAGGAGTACCTCGAGTCCCTTCTCTGTTACATGGTGACCTTTGGGGTGGCAATGTGATTGGTGATGAAAATGGAAATCCAGTGTTGATTGACCCTGCTGTCTATTATGGTGATCGTGAATCAGACATTGCTTTCACCCAGATGTTTGGTGGGTTTAGCAAAGAATTTTATGATGCTTATCAAGAGGTCTTTCCGTTGGAGGAGGGATACCGGGAACGCTTTGAGATATATAATATTTATCATATCCTCAATCACCTCAATCTATTTGGGGAGAGTTATGGATCATCTCTGGATGCAACTTTACGTCGTTTTGTAGGCTAGCTATGTTTGTATTTTTATCTAAATTTCTTCCTCTTTGGTTTTATCCGTTGGGATTTATATGGTTGTTATTAATTTTGTACCTGGTTCTTACCCGAAAACATGTGGAGGGACGTAAATCTCGTTGGATCGTGATCGTTGTGGTGGTACTCATTTTTCTTTTGGGTAACCGCTGGACTCCTGCGTTGTTGACCCGATCCTTAGAGTGGAGATACTTTCCTCCCTCAATATATCCAACGGACAGCACGGTTGTGTTGTTAGGAGGGGGGACTGAGTCGCAACAAGCACCTCGCCAAATGGCTGAAGTAAATGGAGCAGGTGATCGGGTTTTGTATGCTGCCAAACTATATAAGTCTGGAATTGCCAAAGAGATTTTATTGAGTGGGGGGAATATCGAATGGTCCGGGTCTCGCAGTACAACTCCAGCACAAGATATGGCCGAAATCCTGATCATGGTTGGGGTTCCAGAGAAGGCTTTGGTACTGCAGAACCAATCTAGAAACACTGCGGAAGATGCACAATTCTCTGCTGAAATTTTGAGAGGACGTGGAGTGGAGGAAATTGTGTTGGTTACATCCGCCAGCCACATGATGCGATCAGTCGCACTTTTTGAAAAAGAAGGATTTAAGGTGATCCCAGCACCAGCTGATTACAGTATTACTTCAGAAAATTGGGAAGCCTTGTGGCACCCGAGCATTGAGGATTTGTTAGTGGGGTTAGTGCCAAATGCCAGTAATTTGTCAGAATTGAACTCAGGGTTGAAGGAGTATTTAGGATTTTTGGTTTATCGCCTGCGTGGGTGGTTGTGAGGTTGGTGAAAAATTCTAAATTATGGGTTTGTTTTTTAAGAAAAAAAGTTTCCTGGTATTGGAATATTTAGATTGATGAAAATTAAGAACCTTTTGCTACTCCCGATTTTATTGTTGTTGATAATTTTTGTAGACATAGTCTCTGCTGCTGTCAATATAAAATACTTCACTGCATCAACAATTGATCTAAAAGTAATTTTGGAGTGGGAGACTGAGAAAGAACCAGATATTGGATATTTTGTCGTACTAAGAAGTGATCAAGAAAACGGGAGCTATTCATTAGTAAGTGAATTGATTTACTCTCAAGGATCTTCTCAAAGTGGATATATTTATAAATTTGTTGACTCGAATGTAAATATCAACAAAACCTACTTCTACAAATTGGAAGTGGTAGACGATGATTATAAAAGTCAATCATTTGGGCCTATATCGATAACTGTTCTTTCTGCAACTTACACCAAAACTGCTACACCTACAATGACTAATACTATTACTGGGACGATAACACCATATACTAGCACTCCATCACCAACTTTAAATCAAACCAGAACTGCAACCCTAACCTCTACCCCTACATCACCATTTTCATTTGTTACAAACACAGCCACTCCTTCAATGACATACACTGCACGTTTCACCCAGAATCCTACACGGACACCAATTACAAAGACTCCAGAACCCACCAGAACTTTTGAGATCGTAAAGTACCAAACTGATACACCATACAGGGTAATAACAATTACTCCAGCAACTTCAGAAACTAAAGAAATTATTCCCAGCTCTGTAAAAATAGGTGCGCTTGGATTTGGTGTAACAGTATTGGTTGGGGCAATTGTATTGTTTAGCCTCTTTGTTTATCAAAAGCAAAAGAAATCCTAAATTAAATTACGAAATCTTTTCAAAGTTAAAAGAATTCTTTTCTTCTCCTCTGACCAAATATGGAGAAGGAGAATTTACTTTTCCAAACAAAATTCAATAAAGAAAAGATTGAAAAATTTAAATGAATGTTCAGAATTGATGATTTCCATCTCATTCATATTTAATCAGGCAAACCTAATCTGATAAAATCAAAAGAACAAAATTACTGGCCTGATAACCTGATATAAGAAGAATCAATTGAATTATGTCTAGCCCTCGTTGGTCCATTAGAAAGATTTTGGTATATTTCCAATAACTATTTTATTTACAGGTGAATTAATTATGATTATGATGCAGAACAACAAAGAACTTCAAATTGCCATTAATTTGGTGACAATGTGCGCAACCATTACAAAAAATGTTCAAAAAGAGCATATCTCCAAACAGGATAAAGCCGACCATTCTCCGGTTACGATTGCTGATTATGCAGTACAAGCTAATGTGTTTCGGACCCTATGTGCATGTTTCCCGGACGATAATTTTGTAGGTGAAGAATCTAGTAACCAACTCAGACAGGATCAGACCTTGTTGAAAGCTGTAACTAAACAAATCCAATACCTGGTTCCAGAAGCGACAGGCGAACAGGTTTGTCAATGGATTGACCTGGGTCAAGGTCAACCTAAGGAACGGTTCTGGGTGCTGGATCCGGTGGATGGCACTAAAGGTTTTTTACGCCGGATGCAATATGCAACAGCGTTGGCATTAATTGAGGATGGAGAGGTTCTCCTGGGAGTGGTGGGTTGCCCGGAACTTGAACTCGATGGGCAGCGTGGGGTGATCGCCTTTGCTTATAAGGGACAAGGTGCCTGGTGGAAATCGTACGATCCTCAATCCGAAGTAAAACCTCTGCATGTATCAGGAATAAATTCTTTAGATAATAGTCGATTATTACGATCATTTGAAGATAGTCACACGGACAGTACCCGAATTGAGAACTTCGTGACAAAAGCAGGGATCATTGCGGAACCTGTGCGTTTGGATAGCCAGGCAAAATATGTGCTACTGGCTGCAGGGAGAGCAGAATTGATGATGAGGTTGGTTGCCCCGGAACGCGTAGGTTACCACGAATATATCTGGGATCAAGCACCAGGGTACCGTGTTCTATTGGAAGCTGGTGGTACAATAACAGATAGTGATGGAAAAACGCTTGATTTCTCCACGGGTCGTCGTTTGTCCAATAACCGAGGAATCTTTATTTCCAATGGTTTACTTCATGAAGCCGCCTTAAGAATTCTCCATCAGACATAGATCTTCAGGAGATGGTAAATGGAAGTTGAATTTTGGGCCCTAATTTTGGTAGGCTTTCTTGCGCAACTGATTGATGGGAGCCTTGGCATGGCGTATGGAGTAAGCTCGAATAGCTTTTTACTGGGAGTAGGCGTACCTCCGGCGATTGCCAGTGCCAGCGTTCATACTGCTGAAGTGTTTACTACCGGTATCTCCGGTTTTTCTCATTGGAAGCTGGGGAATATCGATAGAAGAATAGTACTTGGTTTGATCCTCCCAGGCATGATAGGTGGGGCTTTGGGAGCTTATGTGCTTACCAGTGTTGATGGCGATAAGATTAAACCATTCATTGCAATTTATTTACTCATTATGGGCATACGAATTTTAATCAAAGCCTTTCTTCATAAAGTAAACTTTGATAAAGAGCCAAAGCCATCATTTTTGGTTCCATTGGGTTTGGCAGGGGGAACATTAGATGCGATGGGTGGGGGTGGCTGGGGACCGATTGTGACAACGACACTCATTTCCAGTGGTCATACCCCAAGGAAGACGATTGGATCAGTCAATTTCTCTGAGTTTTTCGTTACCATGGTGGTGTCTATCACTTTCTTAGTAACCATCGGCCTCTCTCATTGGAATATTTTTCTGGGTCTCATGATTGGCGGGGTGGTTGCCGCGCCGTTTGGAGCTTTAATCACCAAAAAAATACCAGCTCGTGTCATTATGGTTGTGGTTGGTTTGGTTATTATTTTCCTGCAAATTCGTACATTAGTTCAGATTTGGGGGTAAATTACGTGGAAAACATCTTGCAGGAAATGTTTTTGATTTAATTCAAAAACAGGTATGTCAATTAGCAATATTAACAAAATCTTAAGGTTTATCCTATATATTTTACTTTCATTATGTTAGTATTTTGCTTAGGTGCTACTGAAATTAAATTTGAGATTAGTTACTCAAAAATGGATTTGAAATGGAAAGAAAAAATAAATCTTCTTGTCTTTTGATTTTGTTAATACTCACAACGATTGTTGGTTTACTTGTCTTTTTGTATTACATGCTGTTTCAATCGAATTTCTCACGGTTTTCCGGAAGTTCAAAGGTGAGTGATTTTGCCAGTTCATTACTTGGCCAAGGACCCATTTGTTCCGAAGATTCCACGATGCGAGTACTCCTGGTTGGAATTGATTATCGAGCAGGTGATTACCTGTATGGACTGGCGGATGTGATCCGCTTTGCTGAAGTTGACTTTGCCAACCAATCTATCAACATGGTTGCAATTCCTCGTGATTTAATTGTAGAGATTCCTTCTGATCGTTTCAAAGTACCTGGACCTTATAAAGTCAATCAGGCGTACTTCTTCGGAACTCCTGGTATGTTAAATTATTATGGAGAAGGCAATGGTGCTGATTCTCTGAATGAAGTCTTGAATTACAATTTTGGAATCTCCGCCGACCATTATGTAGTCGTCAACTTCCAGACTTTTATGACTTTCGTGGATGCTATTGGAGGGGTGGATGTGAACCTTCCTGAACCTGTCTTCGGGGGATCGCAGGGTGATTTTCCACAAGGGGAACAGACATTAACTGGCGAACGTGCTTTAGCCTTGGCCAGAATCCGTGAGAATTATAGTGATGAATTCAGGGTACGCAACCAATCTCTCATCATTCAAGGGGTTTTTGAAAAACTATTACAACCAGGAAATTTTATCAAAATACCCATCCTCATCACCCAATTTCAAGGGTCAGTGTTAACTGATATGCCCGTCGATCAGGTTGGAAAATTAGCCCTATGTTTCCAAAATTTTGAACGTGAGAGTTTAGTCACCCACCATGTACCAAGTGAATACCTGACCCTGGAGAATTTGTTTCTCCCGTCCTTGAATGAATACTCCTATGGTTTTCGCTGGGATGCCAGGCTGGTGGAGTGGATAGAGAATTCGTTGAAGATATCTGATTGATTGTTTGAAGAATTTATTATCATAAAAAACCAGAGATTTACTTATAAAATAGTAGTCAATCTTCTTTCAAAGATCACTAAAATTATCTTCTAGATGCGGTTCTCAATCAATTAAATAAATAGAAGAACTTAAGGGCAATCATTTTCCTTAAAATTCTTCAATCTTTTTTGCCTATTTGTTATTTACGTCACCTTGCATTTGGTCTGGGTTATTCCTTAGCGATCTTGGCGTTCTTAGCTCTCTTTGCGAATGTCTTAGAAGAAGTTACGCCCATCTATTAGCTTCACCTTACTGTCCTTCAGAATCGTCTTCCAATCCAGCTTCTTGTAATGTGGCCATTCGGTGACCAGTAGGATTGCATCTGAATCCTTCACAGCTTCCATAGGGTCATCAAAATACTCGATCGCCAGGTCGGGGTATTGACGCTGCATATTTGCCATCGCCACCGGGTCGTGTGCGCGTACTTTCGCACCTCGTTGAATCAGTTTGCGGGTGATATCAATCGAAGGTGCATCACGCAGATCATCGGTATTGGGTTTGAATGCCAGCCCCAGCAAAGTCACTGTTTTGCCTTTCAGAATCTTCAGCGCATCCTGTACCCGCATCACGATTTCTTCCCGCAGCTGGTAATTCACGGTACGGGCTGCCTGGATGATTGGCATTTCGAGGTTGTATTCGCTGGCAGTCGAAATTAGCGCTGCGGTGTCCTTCCCGAAGCACGAACCACCCCAACCGATCCCTGCGTTCAGGAAGCGGGGTCCAATCCTGGTGTCCAGCCCAATGCCACGTGCAATCTGGGTGATATCGGCACCAACTTTCTCAGCCAGGTGGGCAATCTCATTGATATAGGAAATCTTCAACGCCAAAAATGAATTAGCGGCATACTTTATCATCTCTGCGGAAGCCAGATCACAGGTTACCAATGGCACTACTGAGAACCCTTCTGGTCGGGGCAGACATTCAGGGGCGGTGAAATCCTGATTCAGGATAGGGCGGTATAGGTTCGTCAGTACATCGATAGCACGTGGATCAGCTGCTCCCACCACGATGCGATCCGGGTAGAAAGTGTCGTATAAGGCTGATCCCTGGCGTAAAAATTCTGGATTCGAGGCGATGGCGTAGTTTCGTTCTGGTCGTGGCTCATGTGATTCCAAGAAAGCGTCCCGAACAATAGTTCCTACCCAGTTGCCTGAACCAATTGGCACAGTCGATTTATTAACCACCACTGTGAAATGATCATTCAATCGTCTTCCAACGGCTTCCGCAGCCTGGCGAACATAATCCAGATTGGCGGAGCCATCCGAGTTCGAAGGTGTCCCCACCGCGATGAAAATCACATCCGTATTGGCGATATCCGCTGCGTCGTAATCGGTTGTGAATGTCAGATGATCATAAGCGAGTGTCAGCATCGTATCCAGATTTGGCTCATAAATCGGTGGGTTCCCTGACTTCAGTGACTCAATCTTCTCCGTGTTCAAATCCAAACAGGTGACATCATGGCCTAAATAAGCCAAAACCACTCCCGTATTCAGACCAACATACCCTGTTCCGATGACAAGAACTTTCATGAATTATCCTCCGCTTGGTTGATAGCTAACAGGTTTATTTTACACGATTATTACGTTGGTAAAAAAATCGATTAAAGCTTATTGCAGATACCACTCATTTCACCTTACCACTTTACCCCCATTTAATAACTTTATCATTGAATTTTCTTCGCGGGGAAATCTCCATTCT
>CAYSFA010000088.1:0-12701 GCA_964430025.1 uncultured Anaerolineaceae bacterium
GGATTTCCATTGGGTACCCAAACCAGCAGATCGACCGGAAGGATTTGAGTTACCCGATTATATTCCTCAAGGTTGGCAAAAAATCAAAGTACCAGGACATTGGGAATTACAAGGGTATGGGGTTCCGATCTATGCTCCCTTTCATATGCCGCCCAGTCTTAGAAAACGCAACCTACCTAATATTGATCCGGAAGATAATCCGGTTGGTTCCTATCGAACAACCTTCCAAATTCCACGCGAATGGAAAAATAAAGAAATATACCTGCGCTTTGATGGGGTTTGTTCCGCCTACTATGTGTGGTTGAATGGGTCTTTCATCGGATATGCTCAGGACAGCATGTTACCGTCAGAGTTCTACATCACTCCATTCTTGACTGAAGGGGAAAACCTGTTGGCTGTACAAGTTTACCGTTTTTCGGATGGAAGTTATTTGGAAGATCAGGACATGTGGTTTTTATCCGGAATTTTCCGATCTGTCAGGTTGCTGGCAGTTCCACAGATTTTCATTCGTGATTTTCACGTGGATTCGATTTTCCATAATGGTTTTCAAGAGGCAGACCTGGCATTAACCCTTGAGATCAGTGCACATAAATTTGATGTTGATGAATCTCAATCTTTACAATGGGAGGCGATCTTGTCTGACCAGGGGCTGGAATTAGCCCGGCATAGCGAGAAATTTGAAATCTCATCTGGTCAACAAAAAACATTTTCAGCCAATTTATCTACCAATGAACCAAGGTTATGGAGTGCAGAAATCCCTTACCTTTATGATCTCTATCTGGTATTGTACGACCATAAAGGCCGGCAATTAGAAGCCAGGCACGTGCGGCATGGCTTTCGAAAGGTGGAAATCAAAGATCGGCAATTGCTGCTGAATGGGCAACCAATAAAGATCAAAGGGGTGAACCGGCATGATTTCGACCCACTCACAGGCCGAACCATGTATCCTGAGCGATTGCTGGAAGACGTCCTTTTGATGAAACAAAACAATATCAATGCGGTTCGCACGTCGCATTACCCCGACGATGAAAGGTTTTATGATCTTTGCGATGAATATGGCCTCTATGTGATGGATGAAGCCAACATCGAAACCCATGGTCTGCGTGATCAAATGGAAGGGGATATGCGTTGGCTGCCAGCAATGCAAGCACGCGTAAAGAATATGATCGCTCGTGATCGAAACCATCCCTCCATCATTTTTTGGTCACTCGGGAATGAATCAGGGACGGATGAAAAGTTCAGCATACTCACTCATATGGTACATGAGGTTGATCCAAGCCGACCTGTTCACTATGAACAGGACTATAAAGGGGAATACGCAGATGTGTTTTCAATGATGTATCCTACCCCGCAAAACCTTGAAGCGATCGCCACCGGAGGAGATTTTAAATTCAGAAAATCAATCCTTACCTGGGGAAAAATTAAAGGGGAAGCTGCTGCCGGGAAACCCATTATTTTATGTGAGTATGCTCACGCGATGGGGAATTCATTGGGTAATTTTCAGAAATACCAGGACCTCTTTGAGAAATATCCTCACATTATAGGAGGTTTCATCTGGGATTTTGCTGACCAGAGTATTCTCTCCAAAAACCAGGAGGAAAAAGACTTTTGGGCATATGGTGGCGATTTGGGTGACCCTTATCGCTTTTCAGTTTTTTCGTGTAATGGTATTTTTGCAGCCAACCGTGAACCGCAACCGGCGGTCTGGACGGTTAAGAAAGGCTATCAGCCTATTCGGGTGACTCCCACCGACATCCCGCAAGGTCGCTTCGAATTGGAAAATAAACATCATTTTCTGGATTTATCGCATTTGAAATTGATATGGCATATCGAGATTGACGGGGATGTTAACCAACAAGGGGATTTGGATGAGTTGTTTGTTCCACCCGGGCAAAAGATGCCGATCGAATTGGATTATGAATTGCCGAAAGTTGAACCTGGACAGGAAGCATTTCTGGATCTTCAATTTGTGCTGAAATCTGATCAAAGTTGGGCGAAAGCGGGTCATGTAGTAGCCTGGGAGCAAGTCCGTTTGCCAGTCCAGGAGAGATCTACGACAAAACAGATTGTTTCCGAAGGTAGTCCCTTAGAACTCGTTGATGATGGTGAGCGATTAATCATCAAGTCCGACGAGTATTTTTATGAGATTAACAAGGAGACCGGTTTCCTCGAGAGATTGAATCATCTAAATCAAGAGCTGATTTACAAACCGCTTCAGCCCAATCTGTGGCGAGCCAGAATTGATAATGATATTTCAGCCATGTTGGTATATCCGTTTTTGAAACCCATTCTTGGAAAACACTATTGGCGGTCTGCAAACCAAAAAATGCGCCTGAAACGCCTTAAATACGAGAAAAAGGAATCCCGAGAGATTGAAGTTCAAACAGCTTTCAAGATACCTGGCTGGGGCAGTGATTTTGAACTCACCTATACTATTACAGCAGATGGTCGCATTCTGGTGACTGCTGGTTTCACCCCGGGGAAGGAATTGGAGCGGATGGGAGTTCGGTTTGCCATCCCAAGGAAATTTAGCCATGTAACTTATTACGGATTGGGTCCACAGGAAACCATGCCAGATCGATTACAAGGGGCAAGAGTTGGTAAATTCTCAACCACTGTTAATCAATTAGTTCATCATTACGTACGACCGCAGGAGAATGGAAATCGAAGTCAGGTGCGGTGGTTGAAACTCAGGAATGGTATGGGAGATGGGTTATTGATCGAGAATCATGGTGACGTTTATTTTAATTTTAGTGCATCTCCATATGCACAAGAGCAATTGGAGGACTCCACCCATATTCATGAATTAGAGGAAGTTGATTTTATTTCTGTGAATATTGACCTGACCCAGAAAGGGGTGGGTGGAGATGTCCCTGCGGGAGGACAACCCCATGAGGAGTATCTCATCAAAGCCAGATCCTCGTTAAAATTTTCGTTTTCAATCAAGCCGATCTTTTCCCCCAGCCATAATACAGTAAGTCAAGACCAAAGCAAGTTTAGTGGTTAATCAGCTTGTTATTCTAGCTAAAGGCCTTTACAATTTGGAGATCAATGTGGCAATAGACCAATTGCTGTATGTAAGCAGCCTCCTTTTTCTTCACCTTCATTCAGATAATCTCTCAAAAATAACCCTATGAAAGATTCTCATTTTCGAAATCCAAAATTAACAGAACTTCTAACCCAAGCGGTGGATATGAAATTAACCGTTGCTTTGGATTTAAAGATTGAAAAATTATTTGTGAAATTCTCCAGTGAGGAGAATAATCAAGAAATTCCTCATTTTGGTGGTATGTTTTTACAGGATTGTGCAAATCTTGATTTTGTGAGGGAGATAAAAAATCTGATTTCTATTGCTGACAAGGAAAAGAGGTCTTTGATTGGAACGATCACATTCTCCTCTCCACCAATGATGAAAATTTATTATGATGTGTTACCTCTTGAGAGGGATCTCTTTTTCATTTATTTACAGCATCAACAATTTGAACCAGGAAATAACCAACTTCATTTTTTCTATGAATTGAGCCAATCGCTGGGCACGATGGAAAATTTGCATGAAGGGGTGAATTTACTAATCTCTCGATTGGTGAATTATGATCCGACGGTTGAGATTGCTATCTTACTTCTGGATGAACAAAGGAAAATCGAATACCATAGATTCTCAGATGTTTCCCTTCATGATCATTCCAATAATCTTCATAAATTCATACTGGAACCTCAGCAATGGCAGACAATTTCAAGTAGCTTACCCATTAATTTACAAAAAGGACAGAATTCGAATCAATTATTTGATGGAGGGTTACAGAAATTTTCCAGGATAGCGATTCTCCCGATCCTTCTTGCGGGAAATGTGTTCGGGGCTTACTACCTCTTTTCAAAAACGAATGAACCGAACGAGGTAGAACCTTTTTTGGAGAATTTCAGCCAACCAATTAGCACTATACTGGCAAGATTACGAAATGTTCAAAACCTTGGGTCGAGAACAAAACATATGGAGAAAATTCTCAATTCTGTTGACTCTTTTCTATTCATCATATCCAATCATGGCAGACCAGTTTTTTATTCTCCATCTTTTCGTGAAATATTAGGTCTTTCGTCTAGTGATCATACCCTGCCTGACATTCTGGAATTGATTGAACCCAATCAAAAAGAGAAATTCACTGAATTTCTTGATAAGTCCACGACGAATTTTTCATCGGAAGAGAGTTTTGTGTTTATTACAGCGAGTCAGAAAAGGAAATCGCTGAAAATCTGTGTAAAAAAAATCGAATTTGAAGATGAAACATTGTTTGCTTTCAAAAGCTCTCCAGATCAAGATGATGTTGGCTTTGACTTAAGTGTCCCTTTTCAAAATGTTTATGATATTACAGCGAAAATGCCTATACCGGTATTTTTTGTTGATGTGTTGACTTTTGATATTTTTTTGGCGAACAGCTTTGCTTATGAATTATTCCAATATTCTTCCGAGGATATTACGAAGAAAAATTTCCTGGAATTATTTTCTCCATCTGAGAATATCAATCTTATTAATACAGTGAAAACATCAGGATTGAAAAATCTGGAGGGTGAAAATTTCTGGTCCATGGTGAAAAAAGATAATTCATTAATAAAAACCAGATTAATTATTTCCAATCTTAATTTTCAGAATAAGAGACTACTCGTTGTTATATTACGGGATGTTAATATTGAACCATCTACCAGAATTATCCGGGATATTAAATCAGATTATCTGGTTAATGATGAATACCCATTATTTTGTAAAGTTGCACCGGATGGGATATTGTTACAAGCAAATCAGGCTTATTGTGATCTATTTGGAAAACCGATAGATAAAATTGTAGGGATGCCTCTTCAGGGATATGTCTATATGGAAGATTATGAGTATATCCTTAATCATTTTTCGCAACTCACGTCTGAAAAACGTGTAAAGAAGAATATCAGTCGAGTAGTGAATAGCAAAGGAGAAATTAAATACATAGAGTGGATTGATTCAGCAGAATTTTATGAAGGTAATTTAGTGGAAATTTCAGCTGTTGGCAGGAATATTACAGAGGATTTTAAACTGGATTTACTGCGAAAGTCGATGGAACAACGCTATCAGGCCTTGGTGGAAAACCTGCCCTTGGTAATTTCGGTTTTCCATTCCCAAACGTCCACACTGTTATATATCAGCCCTCAAATCCAAAAAATGACAGGATTTACCCAGGATGAATTTTACAGCAATATGAATAAAACACAGGAATTGGTGCATCCTGAGGATTGGGATTTATTTCTGGAGTATTTTAACTCTATCAGGATAGGAAAAAATTTATTACCCTTAGAATTCAGGTTTATTAACAAAGATGGCACAACCGGTTGGGGAGAAATCTCAGGGTCGATAATCGAATTAGCAGATCAGACGACTTTAATTCAAGCATTTTTTCGGGAAGTCACAGGCCGCCATTCTGCGAGAGAAAAACTACGCTATTATTCCAATTTTGAGAAATTAATCATCGAATTTTCACTCAAGTTTATCAATGCGGATGAGGAAACACTTTATCTTTTATTAAGTGATGTGATCGAAGAGCTAGGAAAGTTCATGAAGGTTGATCGATCTTATGTGTTTGATCTGGACCACACCTCAAAAACTATGTCCAATACATTCGAATGGTGTAAAGAGGGTATTACATCAGTAATTCAAGATTTGCAGGGTATCCCCTTTTCAATGATTCACTGGTGGATTGAAAGACTTAACCAGAATCTCGAAATCGCTTATGATGATATTGAAGAAATGCCTTTCGATTCAGTTCAGCAGCGTGATTTAATTTATTCACAAGGAATTAAATCTTTGCTGGTTGTCCCTGTTTTTTATAAAGGAAAACCACAAGGGTTTATCGGCTTTGATATGGTTGAAGAATACACTCATTGGGAACCAGAAGCAATTAATTTATTAAGGATCGTTAGTTCGTTGATTGCCAGAACTTTTCGGAAGTTTAATTAAAAGAACTCATTACTAGTTCCCCTATAGACAAGGTAAATCAAATCCCTTTATAATATTTCAGAGAAATTATGAATCGTAATGCAGCCATAAGTGACTTTAACACAGCCCATCGAAAGGCATCTTTAAAATCGGTGGTTGCCCAATTAACTGGTCAGAACATCAACCTTCTTTCTTACGATGAGGTTCTGAAAAGACTTCGACTAAAAGGGCAGGTCGAACGTGGACGTGAGGAAATTCCACTCGATAAAATAATTGGCAGTGTCGGCAGATATACAGATTTCACCAGAGATTTTCTCCCCCGTAAAGGATCCGATAGCTCCCGCTGGGTGACAGTGAAGATGGCAACTGAATCGCTGGAAGGGGTACCTCCGATCGAAGTTTATAAGGTCGGCGATTACTACTTTGTGCGAGACGGTAATCATCGGGTATCCATCGCGCGTCAGAATGGACAGACTCATATTGAAGCTTACATTACAGAAGTCGTTACCCGTGTTCCTTTGACAGGTGAAGCTGACCTGGATAACTTGATCATTAAAGAGGAGTATGCGAATTTCCTGGAGAAGACTCAATTGGATAAATATGAGTCTGATTTGGATCTGGATATAACGGTAGCCGGCGGATATGAAAAATTACTTGATCATATTAATGTCAACCGGTATTTCATGGGTGAAAAGAGACAAGAAGCGATTCCATACCATGAAGCCGCTCTTGACTGGTATCAAAACTATTACCTTCCTACAGTGGAGATCATTACAGAAAAAGGACTTTTAAAAGATTTTCCGGAGCGGACTAAAACTGACCTTTACCTATGGATGTTAGAACATCGTGGTGAATTGGAAGAAGAATTGGGTTGGCAGGTGGATACCACAACCGCAGCTGAATCTTTGCGAAGACAGTTTTCAACCAGAACGAAATCCATTTTCAGGCGATTACGCTACTGGTTGGTGGACCAGATCTTACCTGACAATTGGGAATCCGGACCACGTACCGGTACGTGGCGCAAGGCTCATCGTATGCAGATAGAAAGAAAACAAGGGCTTTTTCACAATTTGATGTTGACAATTCAGGATAATCTCGATCCACCTCGTTCTGCATTTGAACAAGCTCTCTGGATTGCTCAAAAAGAAAATTCGAGAATTTCCGCACTGCATCTTGTGGAAAATGCAGCAGAGCTGGAGAGCGAAAAAGTGCAGCGAATCCGTGAGATATTCTATTGGCGACTTGGCGAAACAGGGGTGGAAGGAAGTCTGGCAATTGAAGTGGGAGAACCCGGAAAAAGAATTCTGGAACGTTCTTTCTTCACGGATATGGTGATCGTGAAAATGAATTATTCACCCGGTATTCAACCTATTCAAAAACTACGCTCTGGTTTCAGGACTCTGGTACGCAAATCATCCCAACCATTGTTGGTGGTGCCAGGCAAAATGCGGGAGGTTAAACGGCTCTTGCTGGCTTATGATGGAAGTCCAAAATCGAAAGAAGCCATGTATATCGCCGCATACCTGGCAATCAGCTGGAAGGTAGAATTATATATCCTCACCACTTACCGCGATGAAACATTCAAAGATGAAATGAAGAAGTACATCAACGAAGCCAGATCCTATATGCGTTTCGGTGGAGTTTTTTATAAAGCTCATTTACGCAAAGGTTTGTCTGGGCAAAACATTTTGAATTTTGTTAATGAAAATGAAATTGATATGGTGATTATGGGTAGTTATGGTTCAACACCGCTTAAAGAAGTTATGTCGGGTAGTACCATCGATTATGTGTTGGATGGAATTCAAATTCCGGTATTGATCTGTAAGTAAACTGATAACTTAACGCTCCAAATTGCCTGTCAACCTTACAAATCTGAGAATATAAAATCCTTTTCACGAGAAATATTTTCAATATACTTAAGAAGATGCTCAATTTCAGTTTACTACATGTAAATATTTCCATAATAACTAGTCTTTTGTCTTTGTTGTTTTTTGTGTTGGTTTGGCGAAAAAAACACGTAGTGGGTAGTAAGTATTTAATGTGGGCAGCTTTTGCGATATTTATTTACAATTTAGCTTATGCTCTGGATTATTCCGCCACTACAACTGAAATGAAAGTATTCTGGTCAAAACTCGAATACCTTGCTTTGGGGAATATTATTCCTTTACTTTTAGTATTCATTGTTGAATATTTTGGTGTCGTGGTCAACAATAGATATAGAAAATTCTACCTTTTATGGGTTATTCCTACCATTGTTGTAATCCTTGCCTGGACCAATGAACAACATCATTTGATCTGGCGTGGTTTTGGTGAAATCGACTCCCTTACGAACCTGATGGTTTTCCTACCTGGTAAGTTGTATGGGTTTGGGATTGGTTATCAATTTTTCCTTGCTATAGTTATATTAATAGTGTTGTTCCGGCAATGGTTGAAATTCCGTCAACGAACATTCCGATTTCAGGTTGAAATTTTTGCTGTCGGTATAATAATTCCTTTCATAGGAGTGTTTATATACGTTTCTGATTACAATCCATTACCAGGATTGGATTGGGCACCAATTGGCAGTTTCTTTTCAGTGGTATTAATTACTGTCGCGATAACCACTTCCCATTTCCTGGATATTATTCCAGTAGCACGCGATCATGTTTTTAGCCTGATCCATGATGGCATCATGGTTGTGGATTCACAATTTAGGGTGATGGATTGGAATCCGGCATTAACCAATTTACTTCCTCAAATTCCATTTACATTAGGTGTTTCAGCCAGTCAGATTTTGACAGGTTTAGGTATTTCAAATAATCCATTTACCAGCTTGGACGATGTGGTAAATTTTGAAGTTGAAATTGATGAACCTGAACAGAAAATTCTTGACTTGATTATCTCACCTTTGGTTCGAAATAACACAACCGATGGCTGGTTAGTGATATTTGATGATGATACAGAAAGACGAAAGGCTTCCAGGGCATTGGAGAAAGCCAACCTTACCTTAATGCAGAAATTGGATGAAATTAATCTTTTGCAACGCAAACTTGAAGAACAAGCTATACGCGATCCGCTTACCGGATTGTATAACCGACGCTTTTTTGATGAATACTTTAAAAATGAACTTATTCGTAGCATTCGTGATGACTTGCCGATCAGTCTGCTTATGCTGGATATTGACCATTTCAAATCAGTCAATGATCGTTTCGGTCATGAAACGGGGGATAAAGTTTTAATATTATTGGCTGAGCATCTGAAATCGTTATTCAGAAAATCCGATGTTGCTTGTCGATTCGGGGGAGAAGAATTTTTGGTTTTATTACCAGGGTTATATCAGGATCAAGCCGTCAATAGGGCAGAGGTATTACGAGAAAAATTTGCCCAGGCATCATTGGAAGCAGAATTTCTCTATTCCCAGGTTACCATTTCGATTGGCGTAAGCAACTATCCTTTACACGGTTCCAATACGAGTGATTTATTTCGTATTGCTGATAAAGCCTTGTATCGTGCAAAAGATGCGGGAAGAAATCAGGTTTGTTGTTATCAAAATGAATAACATTTGGGCCTAATGTTGCATGTAATAAATGAAATAATTAGAACCTTAGAAAAAATAAACAATCTAATTTGAAATATTCCTGAAACCTCTGTATCATTAAGTATGAGAATTCCCCCAAATTCCCTTTCTTTTTAATATTTCAAGGAAGAAACTTCATTGAATTATTTTTGTTTTTAAGTAGGCCGGATCACCAAGAGGAAAATCTATGAATAGGAAAATATTTAATTATGGAGTACGAGTCGCGATAATCTATTGGGTGATTAGTATCTTGTGGATTTTTGCCTCAGATGAAGTTCTGGAGTTTTTGGTAGAAGATTTTAATGAAATAACAAATATACAAACAATTAAAGGACTTGGATTTGTTACGGTTAGCGCTTTGTTTCTTTATTTTTTGATTACTTATTACCAAAAGTTACAAAAATCTATCGAGCATAAAATCATAGAAAATGAAGAGCGACAACGCCTTTTGATTGAAAATAGTATGGATGCCATTATGATTACCGCCCCAGGTGGCATAATTTTGGATGTCAATCCAGCAGCTGAAAGAATCTTTGGGTGGACCGCAGAGGAAATCATTAAAGGGGGAAGGGACCTAATCGCTGATCCGAATGATCCGAGATTAATCGAAGCGATAAAATTTCGGGATAAGTATGGATATTTCTCTGGTGAGCTGATTTTCTTACGGAAAGATGGCAGCTCTTTTCCGGGAGATGTGAGTACGAACTTTTATAATGATTCCGAAGGAAATAAGCGATCCAGCATGATCATCCGTGACATCAGTGATCGCAAAAAGCTTGAAAACGAATTAGATGAGGTTAATCTGAGATTAAAGAACACACTGGAAAGTATATCTGATGCATTAATAACTATCAATCGGGATTGGATCATTACCTCAATCAATCCAAGAGCTGCGGAAATTAACCAAAAACCTGCTCAGGAGGTCATGGGGAAGAGCATTTGGGTAGAGTTTCCAGCTTTGATAAACTCACCTTTTGAAGACTTGGCACGTAACGCTATTGTGGATGGAATCAGTAGAAAATTAGAAATGCATTACTTCATTGAGAACCAATATGATGTCTGGCTGGATATTAATATCTATCCAAGTATTGAAGGATTGACTTTGATTTATCGAGACATTAATGAACGGAAACGAGCTGAACTTGAGAAGGACCTTTATAGCCATATTGTTGAAGAATCTTTGAATGAGATATTCGTTTTTGACTCCAAAAGTTATAAATTCCTTCAAGCAAACAAAGCTGCAATTACCAATCTTGGTTATTCTATAGAAGAGTTAAAGACAATGACCCCATTGGACATTAAACCCCTAATCTCTCAGCAAAGATTTGAAAAAATGATATCACCTTTGCTGGATGGAACCCAAAAACAGATAGTTTTCGAGACCATCCACCAAAGAAAAGAAGGTTCTACCTACGATGTGGAAGTACATTTGCAATTGCAGAATATGGGCAAGGACTCTCTCTTCACTGCCATCATATTAGATATAACGGAAAGAAAACGAGTGGAGAAAATCATCATTGATGACCGTCATCGTCTCGAAAGCATTATTAAAGGGACGAATGTAGGCACATGGGAATGGAAAGTTCAAACCGGTGAAACAGTCTTCAATGAGCGATGGGCTGAGATTGTTGGGTACACCTTAAAGGAACTTGAGCCGATCACTATTGAAACCTGGAATCATTTGACACATCCTGATGACCTGAAAATGGCTGAAAGCAAATTATCAGCTCATTTTTCAAAAATATCGGATTATTACGACGTTGAATATCGAATGAAACACAAGGATGGTCATTGGGTTTGGATCCAGGATCGCGGGCGGGTTAGTGAATGGGGCGAAGATGGTCAACCTTTGATCATGTTGGGTACTCATCATGATATTACCCAGCGAAAGGTGGATGAAACAAAAATGCTGGAACAACTGGAGGAATTGCGCCGCTGGCATCAGATCACATTGGGACGGGAAGACCGCATCATTGAACTAAAGCAGGAAATTAATCAATTGCTCAAGGAAGCAGACCGACCTCCACGGTACCAGGATATCAGTGAGTAATATGGGCATCGATCAGTCCTTCATTGACCTACTTGAAAATTTTTCATTCTTATTATCATTAATCCTGATTTTTGACCTCCTACGATTAAAGGTGGCTGGGGTAAGAGAAAAAGGGAAGTTGATATTAATTGGAATCCTGATTGGTGGAATCGGCATCATTATCATGGTTACCACTTGGGTGGCATCTCCAGGAATTGTCTTCGACACTCGATCAGTGTTACTTAGCATATCTGGTTTATTTTTTGGAGTAGTACCAACAACAATTGCTGTGATTTTGACTGGTGCCTTCCGGATAATCCAAGGTGGAGCAGGAGCACTCACAGGGTTGTTTGTAATCATTACTACTGCCAGCTTGGGGCTGCTCTGGCGGCATTTTCGAAAAGAACCACTAGAAAAGGTGAAGTGGTGGCAAATGTATTTATTTGGCATCATCGTTCACATTATTATGTTAGCTTTAATGCTAACGCTACCGAAAGATAATGTTCAACCCGTACTCTCCTCCATTTCATTGCCAGTCATGATTATTTATCCAATAGGGAATACACTATTGGGGTTAATCCTTCGTAATCGCCTGGTTCGTGAACAGACCCATAAAAATTTAGCTGAAATCACCAATCGTTTTAAAACAGCAGAACAAATTTCCAGAATTGGGGGGTGGGATTATGATGTTAAAACAGGCACTTCCTTTTGGACAGAAGAGGTATATCGAATTCATGGATTTACTAAGGAGGAATTATTTCAGGGAACTTCAAAGTTGGTGGAGAAAAGCCTTGAACGGTACCATCCCGATGATCGAAAGATAATTGACGAAGCATTTCAAAATTGTGTTCAAAATGGTATTCCTTATGATCTGGAGATACGATTCATTTCCGCAAAAGGTGAACCAAAATGGGTACGTACAGTTGCTGTACCAATATTTGAAAATGAAAAAGTGATCAAAATCAACGGTATTATCATGGATATTACCGAAAAAAAATTAGCTGAAAATGATTTACGAATTAGTGAATCAAAATTTAGCACCTTCGTTGAAAAAGCCCCTGTTGGTATATTAATTTCCGACCAGGAGGATAAAACCATCCTAACCAACCAAAAATTCACCCAAATCACTGGTTACACAAAAGAGGAGCTTGTAACTATCA
>CAYSFA010000089.1:0-2881 GCA_964430025.1 uncultured Anaerolineaceae bacterium
ACTAAAGAAGCTGAAGAACTCTGCAGACTTTGATTTGGGCATCATTCTGCCACACAAAGACCGGCTGAGTGCCTGACTTCCGCCCTGGACAGTTGCAACAGCAAATCCAAGCAGCCAGAAATGGATTTCTTTATAAAGGAAATAACCACCGATGGCGATTAAGGTATAGATCAGAAGGCTCAACAAAATTGATTTTTTAGTTCCAATTTTCTTCGCTAACCAACCAAACAGAAAAGCGAAAGGAATTGCCACAAACTGAACCATAAGGAGCGTCCCAATAGTCGTTGTTGATGAAAATCCGAGTTCAGTTCCATAAATCGTTGCCATGAAAATGATTGTGCCAATCCCATTGTTATACAACCAGAAAGCAACGATGAATTTGGTTAATTCTTTGTATTTTCGAATTTCGGTAAATGTATTCTTTAACCTTGATAAACTTGCTTTGATTGGGTTGAAGCCTTCCTCTGAGGCTAAAATTCGCCTCGGTGGTTCTTTGACATTTCTCCAGAGGGGAATGGTGAAAACAAACCACCATACAGATACCATCAAGAAAGATAATCGTGACATTAATTCAGTGAGGTGTTCAGGTGCAAGCAGGATCATGGCCAAATTGATTGCCAACAAAATTCCCCCGCCGGCATATCCCATGGCATAGCCACGTGAGGAGACTTGATCCATCTCATCTTCATATGCGATATGTGGAAGGAGTGAGTCATAGAAAACATTTGCTCCGGAAAACCCGATTGAACCGATGATATAGAAAACAGATGCTAAAAACCAATCTCCGCTCTTGATAAGATACAAAAGTGCAGTCCCAGCCACGCCTAAAACCACAAAAATGGTCATAAAGCGTTTCTTTGCACCGGAAAAATCCGCCATAGCCCCGAGAATAGGACCAAGTAAAGCGACTAAAACCAAAGCAATTGTGGTGGTGAATGCCCAATTGGAAGTGGCTTCATGTGGCGCAAGATTTGCAGAAGCGACGGAGGAATAATATACCGGTAAGACTGCTGCTGCAATCGTGGTGGCAAACGCAGAGTTAGCCCAATCATACATTGTCCATGCCCGAATTGCTTTTTTGTGTGCTTTGTTTTCCATTTCGCCTTCCTTTAATTTATCAATGATTAATACCCTTGATTATACAGGTGAAACTATTATTCCTTTGGATGAGATCCAAATTCTGGCTGAAGGGGGGTACAGATTCTCCCAATTCTTTACCTGATTGATATAATTACCAATTGGCGAAATGTCATAAAAAAATAAAACATTTGTGCTATAATTATGCAAAAATAACTCTTAGGACAGGTTTTCTATGAATACGATCCGTGTAGTTGGCGCGCGAGAACACAACCTTAAAAACATTACAGTGGAAATACCCAGAGATAAGCTGGTGGTGATAACTGGATTATCTGGTTCAGGTAAAAGTTCTTTGGCATTTGACACTATTTTTGCCGAAGGGCAGAGACGATATGTGGAATCATTATCAGCCTATGCTCGGCAATTTCTTGGCCAAATGGACAAACCGGATGTTGATGCAATCGAAGGATTGTCCCCAGCGGTTTCAATTGATCAAAAAGCGACGTCTAGAAATCCTCGGTCCACGGTTGGGACTGTAACAGAGACCTATGATTATTTACGTCTCCTATATGCCAGAATTGGTGTTCCCCATTGTCCAATTTGCGGAAGGGAAGTGTCACGTCAGAGTGCTCAGGAAATTGTCGATGCAATTATGCAATATGCTGAAGGCTCGAGGTTGGTCATTCTCGCCCCGATTGTTCGGGGGCGGAAGGGGACTTATCAGGCAGTTCTGGATGAAATCAGAAAAGGTGGGTTTGTTCGTGTTCGGGTTGATGGTGAAATATATAACTTGGATGATGATATTAAAATGGATCGCTACAAAATTCATACCATTGAAGCGGTAGTGGATCGATTGGTGATTGGCAATTATGAAAATGAAGAAGAAAAACAATCCGCGATCACCCGGTTAACGGATTCAATTGAGACCGGTCTGAAAGTTGGTGAAGGTCATGTAACCATCCTTGATATGACAACTGAACCTTACCAAGATCATTACTATTCAGAACAATTGGCATGTCCTGAACATGGCAGTACCATCCCAGAAATTGAACCTAGGTCCTTTTCCTTCAACACTCCACATGGAGCATGCCCTGATTGTCAGGGGTTGGGGACAAAAATGGAGATCGATCCGGATTTGTTAATCCCCAACAAAAACCTTTCCTTGGAAAAAGGAGCAGTTGTTGCGTTGGAATGGTCTGGTCCCAAAGAACAAGGTGGATACTACTGGTCAATGCTAAAAGCAATGGCTGATGCAAATGGAATCCGTTTGGATGTTCCGGTCAAGAATTACACACAAGAACAGCTAGATCTTATTTTTTATGGAACCAATGAGGAATTATTTACCATCAATATGGAAGGGAAGAATAACCGATCGGTAAGTTATCAGGCTTCCTTTGAAGGAATTATCAATAATCTTCATAGAAGATTTAGAGAGACTAATTCAGAGTATATTCGTCAGAAAATCAGCAGTTTTATGGGGGATCGTCCTTGTCCTACTTGCAAAGGTGACCGATTAAGGAAAGAAGTCCTTGCGGTTACCGTGGAGGGGAAGAATATCATCGAAATAACGGATTGGCATATTCTTAAATTGTTGGAGTGGGTCAATTACCTGGCTGCCGAAGAATCTCCCTTGTCAAACAAAGACAAAATCATTTCATCGCGAATTTTGAAAGAAATTCAATCCCGATTAGGTTTTCTGGTGGATGTAGGGTTGGACTACCTCACATTGCGCAGGTCAGCTGTCACCTTATCCGGTGGTGAAGCCCAGCGAATCCGCCTGGCCAGCCAGATAGGCGCGGGCCTG
>CAYSFA010000089.1:2891-12639 GCA_964430025.1 uncultured Anaerolineaceae bacterium
TCGACTGGCAACACAAATTGGATCTCGATTGATGGGTGTTTTGTATGTTTTAGATGAACCCTCCATTGGTCTGCATCCTCGCGATAATAGTCGATTATTGGCCACGTTGGAAAACTTACGTGATCTTGGTAATACCGTTTTAGTAGTAGAACATGACGATGACACGATTCGGACGGCAGATTGGATTGTGGATTTAGGCCCAGGTGCTGGGGAACATGGTGGTGAGGTGGTCGCCGAAGGGACTGTTAAAGAAATAATTAAATCTAAAAGATCGTTAACTGGATCTTACCTTTCAGGAAAGCTTCAGGTTCCTCTACCGAAGGTACGCCGAAATGGAAATGGTGAGGTCTTAACGATTAAAGGAGCAAGAGAAAACAATCTGAAAAATCTGGATATAGAAATTCCTTTAGGAAAATTGGTTTGCATTACAGGCGTTTCAGGTTCAGGAAAATCAACATTGATGGTTGACATTTTATATAATTCTCTGGCGAAGGAAATTATGGGAGCCAGAACCCAACCCGGTAATTTTGAACAAATCGAAGGAATTGAACACATTGATAAAATAATCAATATTGATCAATCTCCGATTGGTCGTACTCCACGTTCAAATCCAGGCACTTATACCGGTACATTTGATGAAATACGGTCCTTATTTGCCGAATTATCAGAAAGCAAGATGCGCGGATATAAAATTGGACGGTTTTCATTCAATGTGCATGGTGGTCGCTGTGAAGCATGTCAGGGTCAGGGACAATTACGAATAGAGATGCAATTCTTGCCTGATGTTTATGTTCCATGTGATGTCTGTCATGGGCAACGTTTTAATAGAGAAACTTTACAGGTGAAATTCAAAGGAAAAAATATTGCAGATATTTTAGACACGACAGTTGAAGCTGGCTTGGAATTGTTTTCTGCATTTCCATCAATTGTCAATAAATTATCGACATTAGTCGATGTGGGATTAGGATATGTGCGCATAGGACAACCAGCACCTACATTGTCCGGTGGTGAAGCACAGAGGGTGAAACTTTCAAAAGAATTGTCCAGAAGGTCAACAGGAAAGACTCTCTATGTGCTGGATGAACCTTCCGTAGGGTTGCATGCAGCAGATGTACATAAATTAATCGAAGTATTGCAACGCCTGGTTGATGCTGGAAATACTGTACTGATCATTGAACACAACCTGGATATCATCAAAGTTGCAGACTATATCATCGATTTAGGCCCTGAAGGTGGTGATCGTGGAGGTTTGTTGATCGCAAGTGGAACCCCGGAAGAAGTCTGCAAGAATCCTAATTCCTATACAGGAATATTTTTAGAAAAATATCTAAAGGAACATCATCCAGAATACCATTAATCTGAGTCAGGGATATTCTAGTGAGTTTCCTTGGAGGTATTGATACAGGTTTTTTTAAGATGATTTCCTATGTATAATGATAAAAGAAAAAAGATAACTGGAGGATAAGGAATGACCGCAACAATATTGGATGGAAAATTAATTGCCGAGAACGTTCGTTTAGAAGTAAAGGAACAGGTTGAAAAACGTGTTGCTGAAGGAAAATTGGTTCCAGGTCTGGCAACTGTTCTGGTAGGTGAAAACCCTGCTTCCCAGGTTTATGTTCGCTCCAAACATAAAGCCTGTCAGGAAGCCGGAATTAATTCTTTTGGACATGTTCTACCAGCGAACGCCACTCAGGAAGAAGTGGAAGATTTGGTTAAAAAATTAAATGAAGACCCAACTGTTCATGGGATCTTAGTTCAATTACCACTACCTTCCGGACTAGATGAGGAACGCGTATTAAGTATGATCAGCATTGAAAAAGATGTTGATGGATTCCATCCTTTGAATATTGGACGGTTGGCACAGAAAGGAAGAGAACCACTATTTATTCCCTGTACCCCTGCTGGAACGATGTACTTACTGGATCAAGTTGTTCCAAAAATTGAAGGTCAAAATGCTGTGGTATTAGGACGATCCAATATCGTCGGAATGCCGGTTGCCTTGTTATTAGTTCGTGCAAATGCAACAGTAACTATTTGCCATTCCAGAACAAAAAACCTCAAAGAAGTTGTCAGTCAGGCAGACATTTTAGTAGCTGCAGTTGGTCGTGCTGAAATGGTAAAGAAAGATTGGGTAAAACCTGGGGCTGTTGTTATTGACGTGGGTGTAAATCGTGTTGATGACCCAACTGCCAAAAGAGGATATAAGTTAGTTGGAGATGTGGCTTATGATGAAGTTTCAGAGGTGGCCGGTGTTATCACTCCAGTTCCGGGTGGTGTTGGACCGATGACCATCGCCATGTTGATGAAAAACACATTGCGAGCTGCCGAAATTGCAGACTTAAAGTAATAAAACTCATATTGTCTGACAATTGACTTTTGTTTGAATTCTTGCTAAACTCTCTTAAGTTGTGTAGTTGTCTAACAAATACAAGCGAGATTAGTGAATTCAAAAATGAAAAATAAAACCATCTTAATAAAAAATGCTGATTTTTTAATAACTATGGATGGCCACCGACGCGAAATTCGTAATGGTGGCCTTTTTGCGCGTGATGGGTTTATCGAGCAAGTAGGGCAAACCTCTGAACTGCCTACTGAAGCTGATGAAGTAATTGACCTTTGTGGACATATTGTTTTACCAGGGTTTATTAATACACATCATCATTTCTACCAGACATTAACGAGGGCAGTCCCGGATGCTCAAGATGTAAATCTATTCAATTGGTTAAAGACTTTGTATCCGATTTGGGCAAAAATGACTCCGGAGGATATACAAATCTCCACAAAAACTGCTCTGACTGAACTTGCTTTGTCAGGTTGCACAACAGCTTCCGATCATTTGTACCTTTTCCCAAATGGATCAAGACTCGATGACGAAATCGAAGCAGCAGGTGAAATTGGTTTGCGATTTCATGCTTCTCGTGGCTCAATGAGTTTGGGAGAAAGCAAAGGGGGGTTGCCGCCTGATTCTGTGGTGGATGACGAAGATTTCATCTTGAAAGATTCTCAACGTCTTATTCAAAGATATCATGATCCGAAACCAGGTTCCAAGGTTCAGATTGTTCTTGCTCCCTGTTCTCCTTTCAGCGTCACAGGTGAATTAATGGCACAATCAGCTGTGCTTGCGAGAGAATATGGTGTCCATTTGCACACACACCTTGCTGAGACTCAGGATGAAGAAGTATTCTGTTTAGAGAAATTTGGTCATCGGCCTTTGGCGTATATGCAGTCTTTGGACTGGGTGGGAAACGATGTCTGGTTTGCCCATTCTGTCCATATCAATAAAGAAGAAATCCAAGTGTTTTCTCATGAAGGATGTGGTGTAGCACACTGTCCCAGTTCGAATATGCGATTAGGGTCTGGTGCAGCACCTCTAATGGATTACCTTAAAGCAGGTGTAAAGGTTGGATTAGGGGTAGATGGGTCTGCGAGCAATGATGGTTCTCATTTATTAGCTGAAGCGCGTCAGGCAATGTTGTTAGCCAGATTACGCGCGGGATTAATGGGTGCTTCTCTTTCTGAAGAAGGTTCTGAAAAACTATTCAGTGCGAGAAAAGCCCTGGAATTGGCAACCATTGGTGGCGCTGCGGTTTTAGGCCGGTCTGATATTGGTTCGCTGGAAGTTGGAAAATGTGCAGATTTTATCGCGATCAATTTGAACCGTTTAGAGTTCACTGGTGCGCTTCATGATCCAGTAGCTGCAATCCTTTTCTGCCAACCAGTCAATGTGGATTTAAATGTTGTTCACGGAGAAGTGGTTGTCAAAGATCAAAAAATGATTTATCAAAATTGATCAGAGAACATAATCTAGCAGCTGCCCGGTTGTTGACTGATTAATCAATGATGAAAGGTTGAGAATGAATTCATTCAAACAAAAAAATAGTCGCATGTTAGTTGACGTAGCGGTGGGTAGAAAACCTGCGACACTTGTGATCAAGAATGGCAAGTGGGTGTGTGTTCAGACTGGTGAAATCATTGAGAAAACAGACATCGCAATAATTGACCAACGAATAGCATTTGTGGGGGAAGATTCAAGACATTGCCTTGTAATTGATGCCCAGGGAAAATATCTAGTTCCTGGATTAATCGATGCACATATGCATGTTGAATCCGGTATGTTAACTGTAACAGAATTTGTCCGCGCAGTTCTTCCTAAGGGGACGACAGCAATGATGGTAGATCCCCATGAAATTGCGAATGTTTTCGGTTTGAAAGGCGTTCGCCTTATGTTGGAGGAGGCGTTGATTCAACCCAATCATGTATTTGTTCAAGTTCCATCCTGTGTACCGTCAGCACAAGGTTTTGAAACACCTGGGGCTACGATCTCTCCGGATGATGTAGCCGAAGCAATGGAATGGGAAGGAATTATCGGTTTAGGGGAAATGATGAATTTTCCTGGAGTGGCGAATAACGATGAACAAATGCATGCAGAAATGGAAATCACTAGAAACGCCAACAAAGTAATTGGTGGACATTATGCATCTCCCGATTTGGGGTTACCTTTTTATGGGTACGTTGCAGGGGGACCTCAGGATGATCATGAAGGGACGCGAACAAATGACGCAATCGTCAGAGCCAGACTTGGAATGAAAGTAATGATGCGCTTTGGCTCTGCATGGTTAGATGTGGAAGAGCAAGTAAAAGCAATAACTGAGCATCATTTAGACCCTCGAAACTTCATTTTATGCACAGATGATTCACATTCAGAAACTTTAGTTACCGATGGTCATATGGATCGGGTTCTCCGTCACACAATTGGCCTTGGGGTTAATCCGATGCTCGCCATTCAAATGGCAACTATCAATTCCGCTAATTATTTTGGTGTGGATACTGAAATTGGACAGATCGCCCCGGGAAGGTATGCAGATATTTTACTCGTAGGGGATCTTAATGACTTTCGACCTGAATTGGTAATTGCTAAAGGCAATGTGGTAGCCGAAAACGGGAGTAATCTCATCGATTTCCCTGAAGTTGTTTATCCTGAATGGGTGATAAAGTCAGTTCATACACCCACCACACTATCATCTGAAACTTTCAATGTAAAAACAACCGCTAAAGACAAAGTAAATGTAAACGTGGTTGGTGTTATTGAAAATCAAGCTCCAACAAAACATCTTAAAATTGAGCTACCGGTGATCAATGGAATCATACATCTGGACAATCAAAAAGATGTTGCGAAATTGGCGGTTGTCGAACGACATACTGATGGCGGAAAAGTTTCTAACGGGTTTGTGAGTGGGTTTGGTTTTAAAGGTAAGTGTGCCATCGCAACTACTGTTGCCCATGACTCTCACCAATTAATAGTGACTGGAACGGATGAAGCATTAATGCTCCAGGCAGTAAAACGGTTACGTGAGATTGGTGGTGGCCAAGTGGTCATTAAGGATGGTGAAATCATAGGCGAAGTTGAATTGCCAATAGCCGGTTTGATGTCCAATAAAAATGCAGAGTTGGTTTCCAAACAAGCTTCTACTGTTCTAGAAGGATTCGAAGCATGTGGATGCACTCTCAACAATCCGAATATGCAATTAAGTTTATTAGGGTTAGTTGTGATCCCTGAAATTCGGTTGACAGATAACGGACTTGTGGATGTCCAAAGATTTGAATTCATTCCAGTTGTTGTAGAAGAATAATAAGGGAACCAGAATCATGCTACAAACAAACTTAACTCATGAGAAAGGAAATTTAACTTCCTTTCAACGGTTGCAAAATGAATTGGCTAAGGTGATTACAGGAATTAAACACGGGGATAAATTACCTTCAGAACCAAAATTAGCAAAAATGCTTGGAGTATCCAGGGCAACTTTGAGAGAGGCGATGCGAACCTTTGAAGGACAAGGAATAATTCGGCGAAGACAAGGCATTGGGACATTTGTAGTCGGTCCGATTCAAGTGATTGAAACTGGGTTGGAAGTATTGGAAAGTATAGAATCGTTAGCAGAAAAAATCGGATTGGATGTGAAAATGGGCGAATTGGAAATCCACCATTTTGATGCTGATGAGTATTATTCCAAGAATCTGATGGTTGATTTAAAAACATCACTAATAAAGATTTCTCGTGTCATTTATGCAGACAATCGACCTGTCGCATTTCTCGTGGATGTCCTTCCCGAATCGATTTTTTCAAAAGAGGATATGGATGCAGGTTTTACAGGATCGGTATTGGATCGCTTAATCGAAAGCAAGAAAATTGATTTATCCATATCGAAAACAGTAATTCAAGCAGAGGCTGCCTCATCCAGTATTGCACGTGCCTTACAGATTCAACGTGGCGATGTGCTTTTGATGTTTAAGGCAAGTTTGTTTTCAGTAGAGGGGAGAATAATTGATTATTCATACAGTTATTTCTTGCCCGGGTATTTTCGCTTCCATGTTGTGAGGCGTGTTGGTGAATCAATATAATTTCTATTTAATGGGAGATTAAGAAATGGCAAGCAGCGAAAAAGTAAAAGAAGTTCTAGATAATGTTGATGAGTTACGACCCGATATTATTAATTTCTTCCGTGAAATTGTTGCAATCCCAAGCATGGATTCGAAAATCGGTCCGGTGGGAGAGCGAATAGCCGAAGAAATGAAAAAATTGGGGTTCGATGAAGTCCGCTTCGATGTTATGGGTAATATTATGGGAAAAATCGGATCCGGTAAGAAAATCATGGTATTTGATTCTCATATCGATACTGTTGGAATTGGGGATCCAGCAGAGTGGACGCATGATCCTTTTAAGGGAAAAATTGAAAATGGTGTATTTTATGGTCGTGGCGCCTGCGACGAAAAAAATAGCACACCAGGCATGGTTTATGGATTATCGATTGCTAATAAATTAGGTTTATTAGATGGTTGGACCGCTTATTATTTTGGTAACATGGAAGAATGGTGCGATGGGATTGCTCCAAACTCCTTTGTTGAAGTTGATCCAAAAATCAGACCAGACTTTGTGGTCATTGGTGAACCGACCAAAATGAATGTGTATCGTGGGCATAAAGGTCGAATTGAAATGAAGGTCACCGCCAAAGGCCGAAGTGCACATGCAGCCAGCAATCATCTAGGCGATAACGCAATTTATGCTTTATTACCTGTTATTGCTGGAATTAGAGATCTTGAGCCAAAATTAGGTGATCATGAGTTTTTGGGTCATGGAAAGATTACTGTAAGTGATATGGTGGTTCAAACCCCCAGCATCAACGCGGTTCCCAATGAAGCGATTATATACATTGACCGAAGAATGACTTTTGGTGAAACCAAGGAACAAGCCATCCAACAGGTTAAAGACTTAATCCCCGACGAGTATAAGGATCGTGTCAAAGTGGAAGAGCTTTTCTATGATGAACCTTCTTACACCGGGTTTGTTTTCCCTGTGGATAAATATTTCCCAGCCTGGGCGATTGAGGAAGATCATCCATTGGTCCAATCTGGACTTGAAACAAGAAAACTAATTGGTCTGGATGATGCCCCAGCTGGAAAATGGAATTTCAGTACGAATGGTATTTATTGGGCTGGAAAAGCAGGTATTCCAAGTATTGGTTTTGGACCTGGAGATGAAGAAACAGCTCATACCGTCAATGACTCTGTTTCACTAGATGACATGGTCAAATCAACCGCTTTTTATGCATTATTACCAGCAATGGTTGCAACAAAATTAGAAAACAATCCCCAATAAATTATTGGGGAAAATATTACTCGGAGGTATTTAGAAATGCAAACAAGTTTACTGGGTCGTGACTTCATTACAGATCTCGATTTTTCAAAAGAAGAGATCGATACGATTCTTGATGTCGCATGGGATCTCAAGATGAAACGTGCCGTGCGCCAACCAACCCCATATTTGAGGGACAAATCATTAGCATTATTATTCTTCTATAGCAGCACCAGAACCCGCTCAGCTTTTGAATCTGCTTTTGCCCACTTAGGTGGTCATCCTGCATTTATCGAAAGTCGAACAACACAAATTTCTCATGGGGATACTGAACGAGAAATCGGCCAGATAATGGGACGAATGTATGATGGTATTGCCATTCGCCATGTGGATTGGGGCATTGGCAATAGATACATGAATTTAGTTGCTGAAGCTTCCCCAGCTCCAGTCTTCAACATGCAGTGCGAGTATTACCATCCTTTCCAAATTTTAGCTGATCTGATGACAATCATGGAGAAAAAAGGACGCAATCTGAAACGTAAAAAAGTAGTTATGTCATGGGCATATGCGGAATCCTATCAAAAACCACTATCTATTCCAAACTCCATGGCGTTACAATTCCCACGTTTTGGTGTGGATTTGGTTTTAGCTCATCCACCAGAATTTAAGCTTTCAGATGAGACAATTGAAATAGCAAAAGAAGAAGCTCGCAAAGCTGGAGCAGGTTTTGAAGTAATGGATGACATGGAAGCAGCTTTCAAAGATGCAGATGTTATTTATCCAAAATCCTGGGGTCCATGGATGGTTACTACGGATGAAAAAGAAGCTGGTGTTATAATTAACAAGTACAAACATTGGATTACCGATGAACGCAAAATGGCTCTTGCCAAAGAAGACGCAATCTTTATGCATCCATTACCGGCTGATCGCGGAGTGGAAGTTACCGATGGCGTGATGGATGGTCCTAACTCGGTTATTTTCGACGAAGCAGAAAATAAGATGCATATTTGTAGTGCAGTTTATGCTTTGACAATGGGCTAAAAACTTTTTTATTGGAGGATTTTTATGAGTAAAGGTGTTGCAGTAGTAGCAGTTGGAGGGAATTCCTTAATCAAAGATAACAATCGTAAGTCAATTCCTGATCAATATGAAGCAGGTGCAGAATCAATGCATCATATTGCTGAAATGATTGCTCAGGGTTGGGATGTGGTTGTTACTCACGGGAATGGCCCACAGGTTGGTTATATTCTTCGTCGTTCTGAGTTATCAGCTCATGAGTTGCATGATGTGCCATTAGATTATTGTGGTGCTGACACACAAGGCGCAATTGGTTACATGTTTGCAAGAGCTTTGAGCAACGAATTCAAGAACCGCAAAATGGACAAAAAAGTAGCAGCAGTTGTTACACAAACAGTTGTGGACATTAATGATTCTGCTTTCCAAAACCCGACCAAACCAATTGGCTCATTCATGGATGAAGCTGAAGCGAAAAAACGCGAAAAAGAAGATGGCTGGGTAGTCGTTGAAGATGCTGGACGAGGATGGCGCAGAGTAGTTGCATCTCCTAAACCTGTTGACATTATTGAAAAAGCCGCAATAAAAGCCCTTATCGATGCAGGTATTATCGTCGTTGGTGTGGGTGGTGGTGGTATCCCTGTCATTCTTGAGCCTAATGGTGATATCCTTGGCGTTGAAGCTGTAATCGATAAAGACTTTGGTTCCTCTTTGCTAGCTACTGAAATTGGTGCAGATTTATTTGTGATCAGCACTGCAGTAGAGAAAGTCGCCATCAATTTCAATAAACCAGATCAAAAATGGTTGGACAAAATCACTTTGGCAGAAGCAAAAGAATTGGCTGCCGCAGGACATTTTGCAAAGGGCAGTATGCTTCCGAAGATCGAAGCAATCATTAAATTCCTCGAAAACGGTGGGGATAAAGCATTAATAACAAACCCAGAGAATATCGGTCGTGCCCTTCAAGGCGAAACTGGTACCTGGATTACCAAGAATTAACTCTCATAGGGATTCTCTTCAACAAGAGAATCCCTTATTCTTTTTTCCTTTTTTTAAAAAAATCATATAAAATAATTATTTCTGTAATTTAAAATCAATACT
>CAYSFA010000090.1:0-3714 GCA_964430025.1 uncultured Anaerolineaceae bacterium
CGACTTGCGAATTAAATGTATACGATCGTGTTGGTGGTGGAGATGGGTTTGCTTCCGGATTTTTCTTTGGATTACTTTCAGGGGAAAGTGAACAAGAAGCTGTCAACTTAGGGTGGGCACATGGTGCCTTTTTAACCACTTTTCCTGGGGATACAACGATGGCAACCATTGACCAGGTAAAAGCATTTTCAAAAGGAGGGTCAGCTAGAATTCAGAGATAACATACCTCACCCACTCATCAAGTCATTATTATTTTTTATACTAGATGCACACGTGTGCAAAAAAGGAGATCAAAAATGGATAAAATGAAAGCTTTAGTTATGAAAGATGTTGGTAAGGTCGATTTAGAATACCGTCCTATCCCCCACGTAAAAGACCCTGATGATGTTCTACTAAAAATTAAAGCGGTCGGTATTTGTGGAAGCGATGTAAAAATCGTCGAGGGGAAACATCACTTCAGACCAGATACAGTTCTCGGCCATGAGTTCTGTGGTGAAGTAGTCGAAATTGGCACGCATGTTCATCACATTAAAGTAGGTGATCGGGTTGCGGTTGATAATAACATTCGTTGTGGCTTCTGTGACTTTTGCCGTATGGGGTTGACCAGCCAATGTGTGGATATTAAAACCAGTGCATTAGGCGTTATGCGTGATGGTGGTTACGCGGAATACTGCTTAGTCCCTGAAAAGCAATGCTTTGTTGTACCTGATATGATCGATGATGTTTTGGCTACCCAGGTGGAGACCCTGGCCACCGTGGTAAATGGTATGAATCACTTGATGATGCTGCCTTATGAGTATGCCTTGGTCATTGGTTTTGGCCCCATTGGATATTTATTTTCTCAATTCTGTAAAAATATTGCAGTGAAAACTGCGGTAACGGAAATTGATCCATATCGTATCGAAGTTGCCAAGAAGTGTGGTCTGACTGTATGGAATCCAAACGAAGTAGATATCCCTGAAATGATTTCCGAATTTACTTATGGTAGAAAAGCTGACATCGTCATTGAGGCGACGGGGAATGGGTTAGAACAGGCCTTGATGTGTGTCACGCCTGGTGGGAAGGTTCTTCCTTTTGGGATGGACTCCAGTATCACCGCCAAATGAAATCACTCGTTGGGCAACCAAGATCATAGGTCTATATTTAGGGCAAAACACTATGGTGCCTTCAATTCGTATCTTCCGTGAAAATCGAATTGATATGAGCAATTTCTTTACAAAAGTTATCAAATTGGAAGATGGTATTACTGCCTTTGGAGATTTGGGGTTGGATTTGAAAACACTCGAAAGAATTCCAAAGAAAGCTATGAAGATTGTGATGATACCTTAATTCGCTAATTTTTTAGGGGAGATGGAAACGAATAATTATCCGCTACATCTCCCCAAAAGGACATAATTATGAATCGAAAAGTGAACATTGCTGTAATAGGTACCGGTAGAATGGGTAGTGTGCATGTTGCAAATCTAGCCAAAAAAATCCCGGAAGCAAATCTAGTTGCTATTTGTGACATTCGCCTTGAAGTCGCCCAAAAAGTAGCAGACGAATTAGGAATAACCAGGGTTGTTGAAGATTATCATGAATTACTAAATGACGATCAAATCGAAGCTGTCTTAATTGCAACCAGCACAAATACGCATGCGGAAATCATTATAGATTCAGCTAAAGCAGGAAAACACATTTTCAGTGAAAAACCTTTAGCACTCGAATTGGACAGAATTGATGCCGCCTTAAAAGCTGTTGCGGAAGCCAAGGTTAAGTTACAAGTAGGTTTCAACCGCAGATTTGACAAAAGTTTTCAAAATGTGCGAGAAATTGTTCAATCCGGCGAAATTGGCCGACCATGCATCCTGAGAATTACAAATCGTGACCCAGAACTGCCAAGTAAAGAATTCCTAAAAGTCTCAGGTGGCATGTTCCTGGATATGACCATTCATGATTTTGATATGGCTCGTTTCCAAATTGGTGAAGTGGAAGAGGTTTATGCCATTGGTGGTGTGATGATTGATCAGGATTTAACCACTTTCGGTGACATTGACACAGATATTGTGACTTTAAAATTTGAAAACGGTACGGTAGGGGCGATCGATAACAGCCGCCAGGCAGTTTATGGATATGACCAAAGATTGGAAGTTTTTTGTTTGAATGGAATGGCAAAAGCGGACAACCAATTAGAAAACACAGTATCCAAAGCCTCAAACCAAGGCTTTTCTTCCGATAAATTACCTTTCTTCTTTATGGAACGTTATGCCCCGTGTTATGTGGAAGAAGTCCGGCAATTTGTTGAATGTGTGCGCGACGATCTTCCAACTCCCACTACAGGCGAAGATGGCCGAAAAGCTGTTGTATTGGGGTATGCTGCCTGGAAATCATTTCATGAAAATCGACCTGTAAAGATAAAAGAAATAGGTTAATCCCTGTTTGCTTTTTGATTGGAATTAATATGCCCTTTGATCAAAACATTAAAATTCCCAATGAAGAAGAATATCTGAATTGCATTCGATGCGGGTTATGTTTGGCAGTCTGCCCAACCTACCGGGAATACAAGAACGAAACAGACTCGCCTCGCGGAAGGGTTGCTTTGGCGAGGAAAAGTTTAGAGGATGAATTGATTTTGTCCCCTAATTTGGTAGACAAGATGTATTCCTGTTTTGCATGTTTGGCCTGCAATGATATTTGTCCGGTAGGGATCAAACCAGCAGACATTGCCATGGAAATGCGCAACATTACTGAACAAGTGACACCTTCTAAATGGAAAAACACATTGTTCGGGAAGGTGGTTGGCAATCCAAACACGATGGAATTAACAACCTGGCCTCTTCGCGTTTATGAAAATATTGGTTTACGATGGTTAGTTCACAAACTTAGGATCAATAAATTATTTCCGAAACAACTGCGGGATCTGGAAGGAATGTTGCCCAAACAACCACTGAAACCGTTACGTCAAGAATTACCGTTAATCTCCCGCGCAAACAACGAAAGTAAATATCGGGTTGGTTTCTTCCTTGGTTGTGCGCAAAGCCTGATGTTCTCAGAAGAAAGTGCGGCTACAGTCCGAGTCTTGAATAGAAATGGATGTACTGTCATTACCCCAAGAGATACCGTTTGCTGTGGGATGCCTGCTGCTGGATATGGCCGTCAAGATCTTGTAATTGAGCATGCTAAAACCAATATTGAATTGTTTGATAATGAAGACCTGGATGTAATCGTCACCGACTGTGCCACCTGTGGTTCAAAACTCAGAGAGTATGGTGACATTCTGAAAGATGATCCTACCTGGGCGGAAAGAGCACAAAAATTTAGTGCAAAAATCCGAGATATCAGTGAGTTCTTAATGTCCATTCCATTGGAAAAACCAACCGGGAAACTTGATGCCCGCATCACCTACCATGATCCCTGTCATCTTCGTAGAGCACAAAAAGTTTGGAAAGAACCAAGAGCGATTCTTCAAATGGTCGAAGGGGTAGATTTTGTAGAAATGCCAGAGTCGGATTGGTGCTGTGGATCAGCAGGAAGCCAATTAATCACCCATTACGAAACCTCAACCCATGTTCTCAACCGAAAAATGGACAATCTAAAATCCGTTAATGCCGACATCATAGCATCAGGTTGCCCAGGTTGTCAGATGCAATTAATGACTGGCATTCAAAGGGAAGGATTGAAGGTGAAAGTAATGCATCCAATCCAAATTTTGGACCAAGCATACCAAGCGCAGGA
>CAYSFA010000090.1:3724-12503 GCA_964430025.1 uncultured Anaerolineaceae bacterium
GAATAATGGACCAACAAATCATCGCAAAATTAGAGAAAATCGTTGGTAAGAAAGGAGTACTCACATCGCCGGAGGATCTGGCAGTTTACAGTTATGATGGCACATTCGCGGAAGGTAATCCGGATGTGGTTGTGCTGCCTGAAACTACCGAACAAGTTTGCAAAGTAGTAGAAGTTGCATCACAAGCAAAAGTACCAGTTATCACCCGGGGTATGGCTTCGGGATTAGCAGCTGCCTCCGTACCTTTTGGCGGAGGAATTGCCTTAGTGATGACCCGCATGGACAAAGTAATTGAATTAGACCTCGAGAACGCAATTGTTCATGTTGAAGCAGGCATTGTGACTGCTGATTTGCAGACCTATGTTGAAAAGCACGGTTTGTTCTATCCCCCTGATCCTTCCAGCATTCGTCACTCCACCATCGGTGGAAATATAGCCTGTAATGCTGGTGGACCACGATGCCTGAAATATGGCGTGACTGGTGATTATGTGTTGGGTCTCACAGTTGTCCTGGCTGACGGTAGCATTCTCAAAACTGGTGGGAAGGTGATCAAGGATGTTGTTGGATACGATCTGAAATCTCTCTTCACCGGATCAGAAGGTACATTGGGAATCATTACGGAAGCTATGTTGAAACTCGTCGCGAAACCCAAGTTTGCCCGAACAGCCTTGGTGGAATTTGGCAGTGTTGAAGATGCCAGCAAAACAGTCAATGAAATTTTACTCGCTGGAATTGTCCCCGCGACTCTAGAATTGATGGATCAAACTGCCATCAATTGTATTGAACAAGCCATGAAATTAGGTTTACCCACCGATGTGGTCGCTTTCCTCTTAATCGAATCAGACGGTGTGGATTTGGAAAACACAATCAGTGAAATTGAAGCGATTGCAAAAATCTGTGAAAAATCTGGGGCAACCAAAATCACTGTAGCAAAAGATGAAACAGAACGAGCTAATTTATGGAAGGCTCGCCGTTCCATCTCCCCCTCTTTAGCAAGATTAGCCCCAAATAAATTAGGAGAAGATATCACCGTTCCACGAGGTGCCATTCCTGAGGCGGTTAGAAGATTAAAGGAAATAAGTGAAAAGTATGGTTTGCCTATTGTGATTTTTGGTCATGCAGGCGATGGAAATTTACATCCCAACATACTTTTTGACAAAAGAGATCCTGAACAAATGAAGATAGTAGAAGAAATGGTTGCTGAAGAATTCAAAGTAGCCCTTGAATTGAATGGGACCCTCTCCGGTGAACATGGTGTAGGAACCTTAAAACGAGCTTATATGAATCAGGCATTGGGACCAGTTTCAATAAACATTCAAAAGAATATAAAACAAGTTCTAGACCCGTTAAACATCTTAAATCCTGGAAAAGTATTGCCAGATTAAAAATCAAAAAGGAGTAAGAATATGAGTGACAAAAAAGTACCAGAAGGATTATTAGCGACAAATTTGCCCGATTTATTTTTTGAAGATAATGCTGTAGGCAGATTGAAAAAAGAAGTATGGGAAGCATCTGATGAAGAAATTGATGCCATCCTGGAGGATTATGGGGTCCCATCTCCAGTAGAATGGGCAAAGCCAGGATCCTATATTCAAACAACCACCCGCTGGCAAGTGGAAGAAAACCGCAAGAAAAACGACATTGTATTCATTCCCGTAGGTTGTACAGAATTACATGGTCAACATTTGCCAAGCGCTGCAGACACATTGTATGTGAGTGCAATTGCGGAAGGTGTTCGCCGTTTCACTGCAAAACGTGGTGCACCGGTAAATTTAGCCCTTCCTCCATTGAATTATGGAGCTCATCCTTATCACCATCTTGGGATGCCTGGAACCGTGATCGTACGTGAACATGTTGTTCGTGAAATGATGATCGATGTAATGCTTGGGTTATGGAATGATGGGTTCCGCAAACAATTGATCATTAATAATCATGGACACCTTTGGGTTTTAGAATCTGCTATTCAGGAATTCCAGAAACGTTATCAACTCCCCGGAATTTTCCGTGTGATTGATTGGCATCGCGGCGTACGCGAATTCTTCCGCCCAATTGAACGAGGTGGGAAGATGAGCACAAATTTCGTGCATGCAGACGAATCAGAGACCTCCTTAAGTCTCCTGCTTCATCCCGAAATGGTTGATATGAATTATGCAGTCAACACTGAGGGGAAAGCTTACTTACCGGAAGGCCATTTCGACAAATCCGTGGATCCTTATGGACGTCCAAGCCGCTGGTCTGAAGGTGAAGGTCACTTCGCAATTGAGATCGCAGCCACCCCGGAAGGTGTGGTTGGTAAAGCAAAATCCGGCACTGCAGAAAAAGGCAAACGACCTATGGCTGCCATCTTAAAATACCTCACCCTTTGGCATGATGATGTGTTGGAAGCGTTCCCTGCTGGGAAAGTTCCTCCGGTAGAAGAAATCACCCTGCGAACTGAAAAAGATATGGAACCATATTTACGCACTCCATTGAGTGACGGTTGGAAACCAGTCTATAGTATCCCACGAATCGGTCAAGGTACCGAAGTCTAATTTAATCAGTAGAGTACATCAAAAAGGAGAGTTTTATGAATGAGAAAATGAAAGGCGTAACATTGTTAGCCGATTGGGATCCCAAACCAGGATTCAAATTGGGTGCCAAAGATATTGAAGGAAGACAAACCTATTTAGGTAGCCTGGTATGGAAAAATCCACGTTTCGAAATTCGCGAATACGATGTCCCCGAACCAGGTGATGATGAGGTTTTGATCGAGGTAAAAGCTTGTGGTATTTGTGGATCTGATGTCCACATGTCTCAACCAACAGATGATGGCTATATTTTCTATCCCGGATTAACTGGTTTCCCAAGCATTCTGGGACATGAGTTATCCGGTGTCGTAGTAAAAGCCGGAAAGAATGCCTTTGATAAATACACCAACAAACCTTTTAAAGGTGGTGAACCTGTTACCACTGAAGAGATGTTGTGGTGCGGGAATTGCAAGCCTTGTGCAGATGGATACCCCAACCATTGTGAACGTCTTGATGAGATCGGTTTTAATGTAAATGGTGCCTTTGCGAAATACCTGGTAGTGCCATCCCGAACGATTTGGAGCTTAGAACCACTAAAAGCAAGATACAGTGGACAAGATCTCTTCGTGGCAGGCAGCTTAGTAGAACCTACCAGTGTAGCGTACAACGCCGTGATCGAACGTGGTGGTGGAATTCGCCCAGGAGATCGTGTTGTGATTTTAGGCGCAGGTCCGGTAGGTATTGCAGCTTGTGCAATTCTAAAGCGCGCTGGAGCATCTCAAGTAATTATTTCTGAGACTGAAGATATCCGAGCAAATATGGCTCTCAAACTTGGTGCAGATTACCGCATCAACCCATTAAAAGAAGACTTTGCGGATCGCGTGCTTGAGATTACCCATGGAATGGGAGCCGACTTGTACATGGAAGCTACTGGTCTTCCGGAAGTTGTCTTCCCCGGAATTGAGAAAGCCGTTTGGGAAGGGCGTACTTTAAACGCCAAGATCGTCGTAACAGCCAGAGCAGAAGCCAAAATGCCTGTTGCTGGAGAGGTTTTGCAGGTTCGCAGAGCACAAATCATTGGTGCACAAGGACACTCAGGTCATGGAACATTCCCACGCGTAATTGAATGCATGGCATCCGGAATGGATATGACCCCCATGAGTACCAAGAAGATTACATTAGATGAGTTGCCAGAAAATATTCTGAAATTACAAACAGATCGTTCTGAAGTAAAAATCACATACCTGGCATAATTTCCCCCTCTTCATCGTTGGGTATCAACCATAAGATAATGGTTGATACCCAACAAGAAAGTCAAATATGAAATTATCTATCGTCTATTCCACCCAACAAACGAAATTTCAAGCCGCAACATTCTCCGGAGAATTGGAAGAGAACTTATCTAAAATTGCAGGGTATGGGTATGATGGCGTTGAACTAGCCATTCGTGATCCAAAACTTGTAAACGTTATGGAATTACAGGCAATCCTACAAAAATTCAACCTGCAAGTACCAGCCCTTGGTACCGGTCAGGCGTGGGGAGAAGAAGGATTATCCTTTACAGATCCCAATCCTGAAATCAGAAAGCAAGCGATCGAACGGATAAAGAGTCACATCCCCCTTGCAAAGCATTTCAATGCGGTGATCATCATTGGTTTGATCCGGGGAATTCTCAAACCTGGAGTAACCCAAACCCTAGCGATGAAATGGTTAATTGATGCTTTACAAGAATGTTGTGGTGAAGCTAAAAAGGTGGGAGTGAGATTAGCATTAGAACCGATTAATCGGTATGAAACATCCATAATAAATAATGTGGAACAAGGGATGAATTTGATTAATGAAGTAGGCATGGATAATTTCGGATTATTGTTGGACACCTTCCACATGAACATAGAAGAACCAAATATTGAACAGAGTATTCAAACCTGCGGAAATCGAATTTTTCATTTTCATGTTGCTGATTCAAATCGTTGGTATCCCGGTGCAGGTCACCTGGATTTTGGTTCAATCATAAAAACTCTTCAAGTAACAGGATACGAAGGATACATCTCTGGGGAGTTTCTTCCCTACCCTGATGTAGAAACTGGCGGGAAAAACAACATTTCATTTCTCAAAAAATTCGTGAAATAATTTTTCAGCAACCTACCAGAAACAGTATTTTTATTGGGGGAATATTTTTCTTTTTACAAAGGAATTATTTCAATCTGAAGATTCACCTGGTTTCATAAAAACTTGTATTTTTTCTATTAATTAATTCCGAAACGCATATAATCAATTTATCCAGAATAAATTTTCCGGATTTTTCAATTCTTAACTCAAGTTGGAGCGAACTATTATGATCCCAATAAAAGATCAAATTCCTACCAGACGAATCCCAATTGTTAATTACCTTTTGATTGCAGCAAATATTTCTGTATTTGTACTTCAATGGCTTGCTGGGTCCAATGAAGAAGCATTGATTTACCAATTCGCCCTAATCCCCTCTAGTTTTAGTAATGGGATTGGGTTAGGAGATGTCTCGGACATCTTTACGAGTATGTTCATGCATGCAGGATTGGCTCATCTTGCTGGAAATTTATTGTATCTATGGATTTTTGGGGATAATGTGGAAGACAGTATGGGACATGGTCGATATTTATTATTCTATCTACTCGGTGGTCTGGTTGCTTCCCTCGCTCACATTTATACCAACCCTATCTCGCAAATCCCTACCGTTGGTGCAAGTGGTGCCATCGCGGGAGTCCTTGGTGCTTACCTTGTTTTATATCCTAACTCAAAGGTTTTAACAATTATCCCATTAGGTTTCTTTATCCGAATGACCATGATCCCTGCAGTCATCGTTTTGGGCTTGTGGTTTGTACTGCAGCTTTTTAGTGGCTTCTTATCCATGGGCGGTCCAGACGTTGGTGGCGTAGCCTTCTGGGCTCACATTGGAGGATTTGTTGCCGGGGTAATTCTTGCAAAACTTTTCGCTAAGAAACGTTACAAAGACACATATGTCCGATGGTAGGTGATCCGCCCTGGAGCTACTGAAATAAATAAATTAATAATATGAGGTGGATTACAACGCTAAGGATCGCCATAATTTTGAATGCTGGTTTCCTGGTTTTATGGCGAAATAAGCTCATTCCTGCAAGTGCTCCAACACCACCACCCAGCACAATCAACCCATATAATGTTTTTTCAGGTATGCGCCATTGTTGAAATTTAGCACGATATTTATCAATCCCCCATACCAAAAATGTGATGATCGTTATAATGATGTAATATGTAACCATTATGAGTTCGATATTCCATTATTCTTAATAATATTTTGATACCAATAAAAACTTTTCTTTGGAGTCCGCTCAAGCGAATCATAATTAACATTCACCAAACCGAATCTCGGTCGATATCCTTGTGCCCATTCGAAATTATCCATAAAGCTCCACACGAAATAACCCTGCAAATTAATCCCAGATTGAATTGCCTTCCAGGCTTCTCTAAGATGCATCCTTAAGTAATCAATTCTTTCCTGATCGTCTACCTCTGAAGGCGTGACCGTTTCCTTGGTGGCACAACCACTTTCGCTGATGATCAAAGGGATATCCCCATATCGGTCTTTTATGTTTTGTAATACCATGCGAAGTCCATTTGGGTGTACACCCCAGCCCATTTCTGTGAATCCCCACATTGGCATCGTCACAGGTCGGGTTTTGCATTTTATATAACCACCTGTTTGATGGTATGAAACTTCCATTCCGCGATAATAATTAATACCCAGGAAATCAATCGGGGTGCTGATGATTTCCATGTCTTTTTCTTCGACCTTTGGTTGCATTTCTCCGATCCAATCCATTAACATTGGCGGATATTGACCAAGGAATAAGGCGTCAGAGAAAATACCTGTATCCTGTTCGTAATATCTTTGCCATGCTTTCAAATCCTGCTCTTGGAAGCTTGCTGGAAAAGAATGTTCACTATCAATCACAATCCCAATTTTTCCTTTTGATCCACTATCTCGAAAATTCTGAACTGCCATCCCATGAGCCAACAATAAATGATGAGCCACTTGATAAGATTTGGAAAAATCAGCGATTCCTGGAGCCATATTTCCCAGACCGTAACCAATAAAGGAAACAACTCGTGGTTCATTATGAGTCGCCCACAGATCCACCCGATCCCCCAAAGCAGAAAACATAATCTGGGCATAATCTGCAAAAAACTTGGTTGTTTCTCTGTTTACCCATCCACCGTTGTCTTGCAACCATTGCGGTAGATCCCAATGATAAAGAGTTATGAATGGTTTTATGTTGGCATTAAGTAATTCATCAACAAGATTTTTGTAAAAATCCAGTCCCTTTTGGTTGACTTCGCCATCTCCATTAGGAACCACACGTGACCAGGCAATCGAAAATCTGTAAGACCTGACGCCTAATCGTTTTAATAAATCAACATCCTGAGGCATGCGATGATAGTGATCACAAGCAAAATCTCCATTATCATTGTTATGAATATGGTAGGGTTGATGGGTATAACGATCCCAAATCGACTCTCCTTTTCCGTCTTCATTCCACGCCCCTTCAATCTGGTAAGCAGATGTCGCCACACCCCATAAAAAGTTGTCAGGAAATCGATAATCTAACATTTACATTGATCCTACTTTTAACCATCTAAATCCAAAGCCTTCCAATTCTATCGTTTTATCTTCAACGGGTACTGGTTGATAAAGATTAAGAACATCCTGAAATTCAAATTCATCCACACACATCTCCTTTAAAGAGACTTTTTGGGGCTCGGAAGATAAATTGCAGATTACGAGGATTTGCTCTTGTTCATTCTCGCGGATATACGCCAGAATGGATTTATTCTTGGGAGAACACATTTGTAATGTTCCATCACCAAAAACAGCATGTTGTTTTCGGATCACAATCATGATTTTCAACCAGTTTAATAAGGAGGTCGGATCTGCCAACAAAGCTTTAACATTCACTTTCTGATACCCATATACCTCATCATCGATCAAAGGTATCCTTAGTTGTTGTGGATCAACATCCGAAAAGCCTCCATTAACAGAGTCATCCCATTGCATAGGTGTGCGAACACCATCACGATCATGAAGTTTTATATTATCACCCATACCAATTTCATCGCCATAATATAAAACGGGTGATCCTAAGAATGACAACAACAAAGAGTGCATCAATCTAATTTTCCTCTGATCATTTTCCAATAATGGCGCAAGTCTCCTGCGAATCCCAAGATTTTTCCGCATCTCAGGATCTGGTGCATAAAAATCCCACATGAAATTTCGTTCTTCCTCTGTCACCATTTCCAGCGTGAGTTCATCATGGTTTCTAAGGAATATTCCCCATTGACAATTCTTAGGCAATTCCGGTGTTCTTGCCAGGATATTATCTATAGAAGTTCGATCAGATTTTGCTAAAGCCATGAATAAACGCGGCATTAACGGGAAATGGAAATTCATATGGAACTCATCTCCATCACCGAAATATTCCATGGTATCTTCCGGCCATTGGTTCGCTTCTGCTAGTAACATAATCTCAGGGTTATATGCTTCAACAAAAGCCCTTAATCTTTTATAGTAGGCATGTGATTCAGGTAGATTTTCAGAAGACCCTCCTTCTCTTTCGAATAAATAAGGCGGAGCATCCACTCGAATTGCATCCACTCCTAGGTCAATCCAATATTGTATAGTTCGCATCATCGCTCGTTGCACTTCAGGATTATCGTAGTTAAGATCTGGTTGGTGATGGAAAAAGCGATGCCAATAGTATTGACCACGAATGGGATCAAAAGTCCAATTTGATTTTTCGTAGTCAATGAATATGATTCGGGCATCCTTAAATTTTTGATCCGTATCACTCCACAAATAGTAATCCTTATACTTCTCATGTTCAGGATGAGATGGATCTCGAGAGGCTTGAAACCAGGGATGTTGGTCAGAAGTGTGATTAGGGATTAACTCCACCATAATCCTCATTCCGCGACGATGGGTCTCCTCCACCAAGGTTGTGAAATCATCTAATGTTCCAAAATTTGGATTAATATCACACATATCCATGACATCATAACCACCATCACGCATGGGGGATTTCATTATAGGCAATAACCAGATGAGGTCAATTCCTAGTTGTTGTAGATAATCCAACTTGTCCGTAACACCAGCCAGGTCGCCTACGCCATCTGAATTAGCATCATAAAAGCCCCTTACGTTCAATTCATAAATAATCGCCTGCTTATACCAAAGTGACTGACTCATAAACTTCCTC
>CAYSFA010000091.1:0-12436 GCA_964430025.1 uncultured Anaerolineaceae bacterium
CTATGCACCATAATTGCCCTGCTATTTGATTGGAAGGCAGATTGGGTATTTCGAGCAATAACGATTTTTCCTCCAGATGAGAAACCAAATCATGGGTTAATGAAAACGCACGTTGAAGATTTTCTTTTAGGGCTGCTGTCATTTTTCACCTTTTTTGGGGAACTAAATTGTTATCCTCATAATACAATGATTCTTGCCTTTTTTCCCTTCATAATGAAAACCTGCTTTCTCGAACATGTCTTTTGCACCATTATATAAAAACGAGTTGTTAATCCTTTTTCCTTCGGTGTCCTGTGGGTAACTTTCCACAATGCCACCTCCAGCTTTTTTGATGAGTTCCAAAGCACCATTCAATGCGAAAAAGGACAATCCGTTTTTTCGATAATCTCTATCAACAAAAATACAGGTGATCCTCCAATCGGGAGTGGTCATTTTGGACTCAACTTCTTTTTTGTGCATGATATTAGGCAATTCTTCCGGAGGACCATACTGACACCAAGCCACACAATTATCTCCATCAAAAACTAAGGCAGCATGAGACCTGTCTTCCTGGACGAGTGAATATTTGTATAATCTCGCATCTTCTTTACTCTCGATTTTAACAGGAGATGGGGGATGAAAATATTTACACCAACATCCTCCCCAAACACCATTATGCTTTTGGACCAATTGCTCGAAACCTTTCCAGGTTTCCATATTGAGTTCTTTGATAGATAAATTAGCCACTTTAACATCAACAGATCCCATTTTCATTCTCCATTCAAATAATTTTCTATCATTTAGAATTAGAGTACCAGTCTAAAACACGTAATGCTCTTAGCGTGATCCAACGACTGGGTTTTCCGACCTCTCCCTCGACCTCAACCGGCATTTCACCAGAATAGCGGGAATCAAGATTCCACCGTCCATCCGGAGCGCGTTTGGAATGTACCAATTCAATCGCATCATTGACGCGGTCATCAGGAATTGCATTTGCTTTTCTCAGATAATCTAATCCTCGCAATACATCGTAAAGCCACCAGTTTGGAAAAGCAAAGTTTCTCCAATTCGCTCCGGTTTTTCGATCTCGTTCAATGATTTCACCAGTTGTCTTCCTTCGAAAGAGATGGCGTTCCAGCATAAATTCCTGGCCCTTCAGACGAGCGTTTTTCACATCCGGATGATCACCATTGGCTAATTCATATTCCAACAATGCTTCCAACACACAGATCGTAGTGTTGAAGGATGATCGTGTTGAGCCAATTTCCGCATCACAGTTCCAGCCACCATCATCTAATTGCTCCTTTAGTAATCTGTCGATGATTCCCTCAACATCTTGCCGAAAATATGCCCCGCTGGCTGCAACCTGGCCATTAATGCACGGCTCAATCTCTCCTTCAAAGAATAAATTATTTTCACATTCTTCCGGTCCACAACCTTTCCAGGTTACATTTTCGTCTATCGATTTCATTGCTTGAATGGCCGCATCACTGGTAGGATCGAGACCAATTTCACGCAAGAGGATGAGGGCATGCATGGTTGAATTCCAGCCAGGGTTCCAGGCTGCTCCTGCCCAGGTTCCATCCGAACCCTGGCGGGCTAAGATCTGTGCACCGATTCCTTCTGATCCTATTCTTGCTCTATCCTGCACAAATTCATTTTCTGGTAGATGCAATACATCTTTCATCACCTGCCAACGGATTGCCGGATCAGAATCAAGCAACCATTGAATGATAAAGTCGCTTGGTTGGACGTCAAGAGAATTAAAATTAATCGCCATCTGAGGGGATCTCCTTCCGTTATGGATGGGAAGTACTAATACTTGTTCATACATTATAAAAATGCAAGAAAATTGTGAAAACGTATGTATAACTTATTGACCCTCGGTCATCAGAACCCCCCTTTAAAAAAAATAATTACAACCCAGTGTGATCAGATTTTTTGAAAGACGAAGTTTTGGTAGACGACAATACCAACCTGAAGACTTTTGTAAATCCAGGTATCCTTGTTCCCGGCGAATTCACGAAATAAGGTTCTCAAACCTTTTGTGACACCACGTCGGATGTGTTCCAATCGACGGTCATGATCAGCATCCAAAGCCTCGATCACATTGGAGGATATATTTTCCTTCTTGATACAGTGCAATTTACTATTAGCGAGTTGTTCGTCAAGCAAATCAAGTTCTTCACTACGACGGATATCAGCAAACAAGAAATACCCCCCAGGTTTTAGAACACGATTTACTTCTGCAAGGAAGATATCCATTGATCCATAACAATGAGAGGATTCAACGTTAACAACAACATCGTAACTTTGATCATTGAAAGGAAGATTTTCTGCATCGCCTACCTTAAAGCTTAAACCGTCTATGTTGTAATATTGTTCGCAAAGGTTAATGGCTTTGGGTGAAAAATCCACACCCACCATTCGGGTAGGACTGAGATAACGTTTAATATAGTCTGCTCCACCGCCACGACCACTTCCTACTTCCAGCACATTACGTTCTTTCAGGTCAACCGCATTGGCGACATGGTGATAAAGCTGGATGCAGTAGCGATTTATTTCATCCTCTGCATGGAGAATTGGTTTAAGTGATTCATCCAGCGGGGAGTATCCATAATTCATGAATTTCCAATCCGACTTTGTATATCCCATTGCTAACAACTGGTACATCTGTTTGCGTGAGAATTTTCTAAAACCTGGATGTATGGCACATAATTTCGAGTAGAGGTTGGTTAACATACAATTCTTATTCCTTTAGCGCAGGATTTTGAAAGAAGACTTCTACAATGGGGCTGCCTTCCACCAACTCTTCGATCGAGTTCACCTGATCGCGATACCATTTTGTCTCTGGGGCACTCATGATGGTCCTTCGGTCGAACGGATCGGTAATCTCCATTGCTTTCGCTGGTAGTTCAACCTGGACTGACTCTTTGAGGTAAAAAGTGAAATTCGGGTTTTTTCGAAGGTTCGCCAACCAGTCCCTAGGGGTGTAATGACCTTGTAAACCTTTGGCATTTGGGGTCCCGCAAATGATTATGCGGCCATTAACATTGGTAAACCAAATTTCAAGTCGCCTAGGGATCCCTGATTTTGCCCCAATGGTGATGATATCAATGGTTCGATCCTTTTTTAGTGCTACTTTGATTTTTTCTTCAAAATTCATCATAAGTTATCAAAAATCATTGATTATTTATCCATCAATCCCTTGCCCTCAAAAATCTGTTGAATTGACTTTTCGATTCTCGCCACCCGGGTTTTTGATTGTTTGGGGGCTGAGAAATGAAGCAAATAACCTCTTTGCCTGCCAGGAGTTAAGACTTCAAATGCTGTTTTTAATTCTGGCATCTCAGCAAGAAATTCTTTGAATTCTTCGGGCATGTTGAATTCTTCAGTCTTCTTGAATTCTACCTTCAAACCAGCTTTTTCCACATCAATTGCCTCATTAATATATTTCTTAATTATCGGTTCAAGTTTTAGGATTTGTTGTGTGTTGGTAAAACGCACTTGTCTGGCAGACTGAACATTTTCCGATTGAATGATTAGAATTTGATCAGGATCTTTTAACAACACCCCTTTGTGGAATAAAATTGCACAATATTCATTAAACCCATGGATTAATACAATATTTTTATTTTCAAAGGAATAACTGGGGACCCCCCATTTTAAATCCTCTTTCAAACCACAATCCAGGATGATCTCCCGTAATTTTGTAAATTCCTCATGCCACTTTTCAGTTCGATTCAAGAATTTATCAACTTTTGGATTTAATGGGTCCATATTTGCCCTCCAGGGTTAACTTTGAAAATTTGAAGGTCAATTGTCTTAACGTTCCATAGTTTTGCAGCTTGTTTATTCAATTTTTTCTTTCTCTTAAATTCATCCCTGATTAATTTGTCGCTTTTCTTATCAGGTTAGCAATTTCCGTTTCAATTTCCGGGGTTAATTTGGTGACAGCAAATGAGGTTGGCCAAAAAGTACCATCATCCAGTTTTGCGGCGTCATTGAAACCTAAGGTAGAATAGCGGGTGCTGAATTTGTCTGCACTCTGAAAGAACACCAATACTTTATCATCCTTTGCATAGGCAGGCATTCCATACCAGGTGCGAGGGAATAGCTCAGGGGCAGTTTTAAGGATTATTTCATGCAGTCGTTTGGCAATCACCCTGGAAGATTCTTCCATCTCAGCAATTTTCTCAAAGATGGCTTTTTCACCTTCTTCCCGATTCTTTTTTGCCTTGGCTTCTGCTTTTAATTCCTTTGCACGTTCCTTCATGGCCGCTTTTTCAAAATCGGAAAAGCCTTCTTCATTCTTCTTTTCCATAGTTGTCTTTTTTGTAGTAGACATATTAATCTCCTTTATTAAGAATTTTCGCGATGGATTTCACTAAATTGTTAATTATCCAATTATTATAAAGAATAGTAAACTGATAAACAAGAGAAAAATTGTCCGATTAGTAGAAAGTTAATCAAAATAATCTTTTTTTTGTTCAGAAACCTTCATTCTTGAAATTTTTACCATTTTGGAAGAAATGAATGGAAAAATTCAGGATTCAAAAGGAGGTCTTTTAGTCTTTGCTTACCATTGGAGCAAGATAACCACCATTTCCATCCGCGAGAGAGCGAAGCCTTAGGAGGGGATTCCACTCCTGCAAAGGCCCTTCCCCTTCAGGATGTTCTAACCATGTTACCAACAACCATAACTCCAACAAAATGGCATACCCCATCAGAAGAATTCTTTCGTTGGGCAGAGTTAATAATGGTAAAGCGATTTGATTAATTGTCTGATAGAGACTTTGAACTTCATGTGGGTTTGAATGGTAATTCGATTTAGATGTTCCATTAGGTGAATAGACACATTTGATCAGGTGGTTGAGATCAAGCTGGACGGGAGCGATGACAGCAAATTCAAAATCCAACAGAGAGACAACCCGGTCCTATGAATCTGAAATTCTTGCACTTGCAACCCAATCCATGCCGACAACATCATGTTGGCCTAGGACTAAGTTTAACTGAGCAGCATGTTCCTGAACATGCCGCACACTATACAAAAGCAGTTCAAAGAAACTGGGTTCCATCCACTCAAATACGCAGATTTGTTGTGCTTTCTCCTCTGTTAGCCTAATGATTGTTGATTGGCATTTCTTCCGACAAGTACTTAAATAGCTAACAATATGACCCTTCGTATATGGCTGCTCTGGTAACTTTCCGCGAATGAAAGGAGGTGGGGGAGTGAAGTTTTCCTTTTTCATTTTCTATCTCCTAAGATCAGGTTTTTCTATTTCGGATATTTGATAGGTTTCTAATCTAGAACTTTTTATCAAGGAGAACAATCTCGCGAGGAAATAAAAATTTATCACTCATAACCACTTCAAGAAAAATTGTTTCAGGATTTTGACGCGAACCTTATCAAGTACCTAAACACCATGAATTAATATTTTTTTAAATCCCTTGCAATAAAAACTCATGAAATAAATCTTGTGAAAGAAATTTTTAAATTGTAAAATATTCACAGTAGAAAGTCACTCTGGTTTCGCAATTATCCAATGGAGTACCTCTGGAAGGGGGAAAATTACAGCACACTGTGAATATAAACTGGACTTTAATCCTTACCTCACCCTGGCCTTATTTACTCACCGCTTTTATAGCAGTACTTATTGGACTTTATATTTGGAAACAACCTCAACGACCTGGAACGCGTTACTTTCGGTGGTTGGTGGTTATTTGGTTTATCTGGTCTCTCGTTGCGGCACTTCACAACCTAACTTCCTCTTTAGAAATTCGATATATACTTTGGGTAATACAAGGGGCAAGTCCTCTTATTGGGCCGCCATTAGTTTTGATGATAGTTCTCGAATATACCGGGAATGATAAATGGCTCAAATATCGAAGTCTGAATTTGCTTTTCCTTCCTGCTTTGTTGATGATATTCATATCATTTTGGCCGAATTCTGTTAGTTCTTTAGAGGTTCATTCTGGTATTCAGGTTTTTAGAGCATCTGATTTGGTGCGTTGGGGGTTCTATGCCTACTTCGTGGCGATAATGTTGGTTACTTTGGTCATATTGTTTGCCTGCTTATTGCGAGCTCCGGCATTTTGGGCGCCAATATGGCTTTTAATCTTAGGACGAGTGATTCCTATGATTGGATATCCTATCCCGGCCTTACAGCAATTATCCGTTCCAATTGTACAATCAGGATTGCTATTTTTGGGTATCACGATGATTCTATATTTCATCGCCTTGTATAGCTTTCAAATCTTGCAGGTCAGTCCAGTGGCACGGGATACAGTTATCGCGCATATGCCGTATAGTCTGCTGGTGTTCGATGCTGGAAATCGATTGGTAGACTTCAATCCTGCCGCGTTAAGTCTCCCATCGATGCCTGAAAAATTAAATGTACGGAAGGCTGCATTCCAACAGATTCCGGATTGGTGGGATAAGTTGGAGAAACTCCTTAGTGATGAAGCAACTTCCAAGGATATTATTTTCACAACAGGAGAGAATAACCAAATATTTCGCATTACAAGTGTTCCGCTGAAACAAGCCAGTGGTTTGAAGATGGGGCAAGCTTTCTTGTTGGAAGATGTTACAAATGCCCGAAAAGCTGAACAACTCCAAACTCAAGCTCAACAAGTGATGGCGACACTTCAAGAACGCGAAAGGTTAGCACGAGAATTACATGATGAATTGGCTCAAAATTTGGCTTTGATAAACCTGCAAGCTCAGTTATCAAAGGATATGCTTGCACAGGGCAAAATCGACCTTGCTCAGGAGCAATTAGAAAATTTAGCAAAAGAGACATTGCGGGCACAGGTTGATGTGAGGGAGGAGATCAGCAAATTACTGCATAGAAAGGAAGAGGAAGAGAATTTTCTTGCAGAGCTCAAAAATCTTCTTCAAAATTTCCAGAAAACCTTTGGTATTCGTGTTCAGTATCCTGATTTTGAAGAAAAAGGGTTAATAAATTTTGATCCAAAAACAGAAGTGCAATTATTGAGGATCATTCAAGAGGTATTGACGAATATTCGCAAACATGCACAAGCTTCATCCGTTGAAATATGTTTGACAAGTGGCAACGAGAGTACCATGTTATTGATCGAGGATAATGGGGTAGGTTTCGATGTTTCAAATTTATCCACCAAAACACATTCATACGGTTTAGGGATAATCTCCGAGCGAGCCAAGGAATTCGATGGTTCAGTGAAAGTGGAATCCACGCCTGGTAAAGGAACAAGAATAACCGTAAACATTCCCCATATAAAGGAAGGAATATGAAAGTATTACTAGCTGATGACCATGCACTTTTCCTGGATGGATTGCGAAATTTGCTTACATTGAATGGGATACAAGTGGTTGGTACCGCCAGAAATGGTATGGAGGCTTTGGAGAAAACCCTTCAATTACGACCTGACATAGTTTTGATGGACATGCGTATGCCGGGTTGTGATGGTGTTGCTGCACTGCGAATGATTAAAGCTGAATGGCCAGAATGCAAGGTCGTGATGCTTACCACTTCGACCGAGGAAGTGGATTTGCTGGATGCAATACGAAGTGGAGCGAGTGGTTATCTTCTCAAATCACTGGAAACCGGACCATTTTTGAAGTACTTGGAAGGGGTAATGGACGGGGAAGCAGCTATTGCAAGAGAATTATCTTCAATATTATGGAAAGAAGTCGCCAATCAGGATGATGCATCTCTTGTGTTACGAAACCATTCAGATGAGGTAAAGATCACCTCACGACAAATCGAAATTCTGCAACTTGTTGCCCAAGGTTTACAAAATAAAGAGATTGCAGAAAAGCTTTTTGTCAGCGAACATACTATTAAATACCATATAAGCGAAATTTTTCAACGTTTTCAGGTGAAAAATAGAGATCAAGCTGTGGCATTTGCCCTTAATAAAGGACTGATCCGGTAAAAATAAAACAACTTTTCATCTAATACCTTATTCTTTCAAGACTAGTCCTATCACATCAAGACTAGTCTTTTTTTATCCCAGGACTAGTAGGAAAAGAGGTAGGTCTGAAAGATACTATCTTTAATGCTTTTCCGCTTTCCTAAGGATCAGGTGTTTTTGATGAAACGAGTGTTGTTATGTGGGAATTCCATTTTTGTCTCAGGGTTGCAAGCCAGCCTAGGGAATAATTCTGGATTGGAGATACAACGAATCGATCCTTCAAAGGAATGCATTCAAGAGCAGGTCAAACTTTGGGAGCCGGATGTTTTGCTTGTAGAGAAAGCTTTGTTGGGAGAAAAAGTTTCTCTTTCCATTCTTAATGACTATCCTCGGACACGGATTATCAGCGTGGACCTTGATGATAACCGGTTATTGGTGCTTTCAGGATCAACTTCCGAGCATCCATCTATTGAAGATTTACTGCAAGTGATTGCAGCCTAATTTTGAATTCATAAACAATTTCAAGGAGATCATCATGAACAAAAAATGGAACTGGATTTTTACTTTGGTTTTATTAATTAGTTTTATGTTTTCTGGACATACCCAACTTGTTCTCGCTCAAACATCCCCGAAAGTCGATTTTAGCTTAGGAACCACACCGGGAAAACTCATCGTTGGGAGTTTATTGTCTGAAATATCACCAATAATTGCTGAATTTATTTTCGAATCTTCACAGAACCCAACATACTTAGGGCAAGAGGTTACATTTACCCTGTCAGCCACAGGTAATGATTCAACTTATCAACCATTCGGTTATATTGATTTCTATGATAATGATGTAATAATTCCATCCTGTCAGTCCGTGGGATTGAATTATTCTAACGGCAATCCTTTGGGAGGAAACCCTGCTCAATGCACTACCTCCTTATTAGCAGCTGGTGAGCATGACATCAAAGCTGAATTTAATAGTGCTCTCCCATTCGTCTATCCTGATGAAACAATTACCCTTGATGGGGGCCATTATGTAAATGATCCAATCCCGCTGACGATTGAACCTACCACATTTTCAGATGCAATGATATCTGTGTATACGCGATTTTTTTTAACCGCTTACTATCCCGGTGGTATTAAATGTGAAAACTGCAATTGGTGGACCACTAATGGTGAATTACCAGATGGAGTTGGTCTTAATTCATCTACAGGGGAAATGATGGGAACACCAACCACTTTAGGAACATACAACTTCATTGTTCAGGTTGATGATGGAGATGGTGCGCATGGAAGCAAAGAATATACCTGGGATGTTACTAAAGTGAAAACAAAAGTTTCAGTGGGAAATTCTTATACTACGGTAGGAAATACAAATACTATAACATTAGGTGCGGAAGCACAGCATCTCGATCCTGATTACTCAAATCGCCCAACTGGAAAAATATCCTTTTCGGTCGATGGAGTCCCAGTACCTGGTTGCTCAGGATCAAATGCAATAACCACGGATGCATGGGGGAGTGCCTACTGCCAAAATTTTCTGCCGACAGATCTCGAAGCTGGTTCGTACCCAATCAAGGCTGATTTCACCCCCGACATATCATCAAGTGGTATATACGATAATGGGTCTGGTGCAGGTACTTTACAGGTAAAAGAGAAGCCAAATATCGATCTATACATTTCTACCCCAACTTATTATGGTCATAAATTTAATATCAATGCTGTTGTAATGTCTGGAAATTATCATGTTCCAGGTACGGTAGACTTTTCCATCGACGGTGAAGCTGTTGCCAGTTGCCAGAATGTCACACAGAATTCTTTTAGTGAATATTTTTGCCAGGATGTTTCTTTGCTGCTAGCCGTTGGAGTTCATACTCTTTCTGCGGATTTCACTCCTACTGATACAAGTACATATGACTATGGTTCAGACAACATCCCTTTCACCGTGGATAGTGGAAGTTATATTATCCAAGGATTTGTCTTCGAGGATACAGATCAGAGTGGTTCAATGACCACCTCCGAGTATGGATTATTTGGTTGGTCGGTTCAATTGAAAACTTGTGATGGACAGTCAGTTTTGGGAACGGATGGGAACATTATTAATACGAAAGTTACAGGTTATATGGGAGTATTTACGTTCAATTATGTGCCTGGTGGATTATGTATTCGAGTTTCCGAAGTAGTGCAGCCTGGTTGGCAACCAACCACATCTACCCAGGTGGATCTGACTTTAAGCCAGGACGTTTATCCAATTAATTTTGGAATTTTCTATCCCCATATTTCTGTTAGCGTGGAAGGCAGCCCACTTCCGAATGGTGAGGTTGGCAAAACTTTTAGTTCAACAACTTTCACTGCTAATGGCGGTGAAGGTCCTTATACTTTCTTCATTCAGGATGGAGATTTGCCAAATGGATTAGAGCTAAGTTCGGATGGTATCCTCTCTGGTACTCCAACAATTGCTGGCAATTTTTTCTTTTCTGTAGCTGCAGAAGATCAGAACCTGGCGGTTGGTTATCAATATTACTATATCAATATATCGGAAAAAGCCACATATTTGGTATTTCTTCCACTTATTGGGAATTAATTTTTGTGATTTTTTCACACAAACTTACAACTTTTTGCCTGCATGAGAGGCGTTAATTTGTCGATCGGTCGACTCGATGAGATAGTTAATCACATTGGCTCGGCAAAACGGTAAGGTGTGCTACCATGTCTCCAAAAACGATAATAACATTCACATGAATGATTCAAAAACCAGGTTACTACTACAAATGAGGGAATCCTTTGGTATGTGGAGCTTTATGCTTTTGTCCGATATTTGAGATAAACTGTACTATTGTTAAACTGATGTTCTTCCAAAAGCTCAAGGTTCAGTCGCACATTATGAGGTAGAGCTGATTTTCCACCGCCAACAACAATCGGGAGCACGATTAATTGGATTTCATCAATTAACCTTGCCCGAAAGGCATGGCTGGCTATTTCTGGACCCTCAATGAGCATGTCATGATCGCTGTTTGCTAATAGTTGACGGATTGCATCAGGGTCGAATGATCGCATTAATTGGGTTTTGCGGGTGGATAAATTCTCCAGCGTTGTGGAGAAGACAATTTTATTGGCGGCTTGCCAGACTTCCGCGAAATCACGCATGAGAGCAGACTCTGCTGCCAGATTGGGATCAGTCTCCCACACCTTCATTGTTTCATACATTCGTCGTCCGAGGAGGTGGGTTCGGATTGGTCGTATGAGGTCAGTGATGAATTTAAACACTTCATCATCAGGGGCTGTCCAGTTAAAATTTCCTTCCTGGTCCTCCATAAAACCATCAACTGATGTATTCACCATGTAGATCAATTTCGCCATATTTGTCCTCTAAATTTTCCTGTATTCAATTTTCTTTAATGAATCACTCAATTATTCTTCCCATCCAACTTTAAAACATTCGACTCATCACGATGGACTCCATCTGAACCGACATGTTTACCGCCGATTTCTGCACCATTCTTGATTATGTGAACGATTGCCATAGCATGACCACGACCTAAACCGTAATCTTCTTTAAGCCAAGCAATAATGTCCCCAGCCTTTGTCTTCGGGTTATCAAGACCTTTTTCTTTTGCCATCTTTATAAAATCATTGGGGGTTTTGCCGGTTTTTTCTTCGATATTGTCAAGATAAGCTTGAAAAGACATACTAACTCCTTTTTAGATAATTGAATAACGAGGGATGAATGTTCTATTGGCACCATAAATTATGAATTATTCTCTTTGAATGATGATTGCCAGCATTCATGGAAAGCATGGCAAAGGCTAAAAATTGTCAAGCATCACTACATCACTTATCAAACGGTCACAGGTGAGTTAATGTGAGTGCGCCAATGTACACCTACGCTTCGTTGTATGCTCTCTCAAGCTCAGCAACATCCAGCTTTATCATCGTCAACATAGCATCCATCACTGCTTTCACCTTTTTCGCATCATTATCTTGTATCAACTCGGTAAATCGCCGTGGGACAATCTGCCAGGAGAGGCCAAAGGGATCTTTGATCCATCCGCAGGCCGTCGGTGTTCCTCCAGCTTCTAAGAACTTATTCCAGTAATCATCCACCTCCCTCTGATCTACGCAGTCTACGTAGAACGAGACCCCCTCAGAGAAACTGAAGTAGTCGCCACCATTGTATCCCATGAAGGATTGACCACCGACGACAAACTCAGCCGAGCTGATAGGACCATCCTCGCCAGCGCGTGCGACGCTGCGGATTTCGGAGTCTGGAAAAGTTTTAGAATAGAACTCGATTGCTGCTTCAAGCTGATCGTTGAACATAAGGTAAGGTGTCACTTTATTCATAATAAGTCTCCTATTTGGGGTGAAGATCTTGTTTTCCTGATGGTTGTCATTACTTGGATATATTCTAGAATATCAATTGAGGATGTCAAGGAATAATAAAATGATTTGGAATCTAGCGCCAACTCCAATATTTCCTTTAGATACTCGCAAAAATATAAAAATGTTGCTTGATCCAGTAAAACTATCCCCACACCCCCTTGACAACTCTTTTAGAAAGCGTTATATT
>CAYSFA010000092.1:0-12431 GCA_964430025.1 uncultured Anaerolineaceae bacterium
ATTTCAATTAATTTCCTCGAAGTTTCAAATAAATGAAATAACTCAATCAACCGCGGTAGCTCCCCACCTCATTATAACGTTTCTCACCTTTGCGGAACGTATCGATGTCACCTCTCAAATGAGGGACAACCACTATTGATTGATTCCTCTGATGGATGTAAAAAATCGTTTATAATGAAATTCTATGTCTACATTAACAATCGCCTTTCAAGAGGCGATTTTATAATTATTGTTAATGTATGGTTCATTGACAAGCCTTCGTCAGAGTTATATAATCTGATACTTTGTGTATGGAAATGATTAGAGATCATTCCAAGGCAAGGAAACCATGAATATAAATGATAGAAACGGCACAACCGTTCAGGTACGCAAACCAGAATTTAAGCCGCGAAGAAGTTTCACAAACTGGCTGATCGGTAAACCTTTATCCACAGCAGATGCCCCCCACCAGACCATCGGAAAAGCAATTGGTCTGGCTGTTTTTTCATCAGACGCTTTATCATCTGTTGCTTATGGTCCTCAGGAATTAATGATGATGTTGGCAGCCGCTGGTTTGGTGTCCTTACAGTACTCCTTACCATTAGTGTTATGCATTGTTGGATTATTAACAATTCTCACCATTTCCTATGAACAAACGATTCATGCTTATCCAAACGGGGGTGGTTCGTACATCGTTTCCAGAGATAATTTAGGCATATTTCCCGCCCAAATAGCTGGAGCAGCCTTATTAACCGACTACATTCTGACAGTAGCAGTCTCTATTTCCTCCAGTGTCGCCCAAATTGCTTCTGCTTTTCCTGAATTGTATCGTTGGCGTGTTCAATTGGCAGTTTTCTTTATCCTGCTTATCATGATTATCAACCTGCGTGGGGTTAAAGAATCCGGTGTGACCTTCGCGATTCCAACATTTTTTTTCATTGGGATAATGTTCTTTACGATCGCGGTAGGATTGATCCGGTACTTTACAGGTTCCCTGGGCCTTGTACAGAACCCACCTGAGCTCACCATATTAGCCGAACCACAAGCTTTATCCCTTTTCCTCATCCTGAAAGCTTTTGCCAGCGGCACAGCATCGGTAACCGGTGTGGAAGCAATTTCGGATGGGATTACCGCTTTCAGGCAGCCACGCAGTAAGAATGCAGGCACAACTCTTATCTTTATGGCACTCATTCTTGGATCGATGTTGATCGGTGTGACCTTCCTGGCAGGTCAAGTGAATGCGATTCCCTCCGAACATGAGACCCTTGTTTCTCAAATTTCCAGAACGGTCTTTGAGGGAAGAGGATTTTTATACCTCCTGTCCATTATTGGCACCACTGTGATCCTGGTGATGGCTGCCAATACAGCCTTTGCGGATTTTCCCCGCTTAGGGGCAATTACAGCCGGGGATGGTTTTCTGCCACGTCAATTAACTTATCGAGGAAGTCGTTTGGTCTATTCGCGTGGGATCATGGCTTTAGCCATTCTTGCTTCTTTGCTCATCATCATTTTCAAGGCTAATGTTTCCGGGTTGATTCCATTGTATGCAATTGGTGTCTTTCTATCCTTTACGTTGTCACAGTCCGGTATGGCCCATCGGTGGTGGAAATGTGGCAGACTCCAACCAGGGGAAGAAAAGGTGGAACCAGGCTCAACTTTGAAATTTGAGAAAAAATGGTTCGTAAAAATGTTGATCAACGGTTTTGGGGCGGTAGTCACATTTTTTGTGACGATCATCTTCGCAGCAACCAAATTTGCTGATGGAGCCTGGGTAGTTGTCATTCTTTTACCCCTGCTTGTTTATATTTTCTTCTCCATTCACAGTCACTATGAAAATCTTGCAGGGCATCTGTCATTGGAAAAATATGAAGGTCAACACCATGTTGGTCGACATCGAGTGGTTTTGCCAATTGCGAGCGTTCATCGAGGCACCTTAAAAGCCCTGAGATATGCCAAATCGCTATCTAAGGATGTTACCGCAGTCCATGTTTCAATCGATGAAGACCAAACCAAAAAGCTTCAACAAAAATGGGAAACCTGGGGAGATGGAATTCGCCTTGTTATTCTTGAATCTCCTTATCGCTTGATGATTGAACCTTTATTGGATTATATTAAAGAATTAAATCAAAATCAGATGGAAAATGAAGTGATTACAATAGTAATTCCTCAATTTATTCCCCGACGTTTTTGGACGAACACGTTACATATGAGGACTGCTGATACTTTACGGAAAGTTCTCATGGGGCAGAAAGATATTGTTATCGTTGAAGTGCCCTATCAGGTAGATTAGAAGGATAATCATGAAAGTAATAATCGTTGGTTGTGGACGTTTAGGTTCCGAATTAGCTCATCTGCTTTACCAGCATAATAATGAAGTATCAATCATTGATCTGGAAGCTACTTCATTTGAAATTCTCAAGCCTGAATTTCGGGGGCATCTGGTAGAAGGAGATGCGCTAAGTCAGGATGTGCTCAAGCGAGCTGGGATTGAAAATGCGGATGCGGTAGCTGCTGTCACCAGCAATGATGCAATCAACCTGGTGGTAGGGAGAATAGCAAAAGATATTTTCAAAATTCGAAACGTGGTTGCCAGAAACTTCAACCCGAGTGCTGGGGAGATATTTGCATTATTTAACCTGGAGATTATCAGCGGAACCAGTTGGGGAGCATCCAGATTAGAAGAAATGATTTTGAATGAACAATTCAAGGTCGTTTACTCTTTTGGTGATGGCGCTGTAGATTACTATCAGGTTATCGTCACTCCCCAGTGGGTTGGCAAAAAAGTTTCCGACCTTAATTTGCCACCAGGATCGTGCGTGTTGGCATCCATCACCCGTTATGGAAAATCATTTATCCCCAATTCGGATGATATTTTAGAAGAAGATGATCACTTGCATTTTAGTGCAACGCATGCAGGAATTGAATCGCTACGCATTAAATTTAGCTCGAAGGAGCAGGAGGTCTGATATGTATGTGATTATTGCTGGTGGTGGTAGAACTGGTACGTATTTGGCTAAAATGCTCCTTAAACAGGACCATTCGGTTAAGTTGATCGAATATCGACCGGATGTATTGGTCAGTTTACATAAAGAATTACCGACAGAAGCAATCATTGAAGGTAACCCTCTCAATTCTTCGATCCTGGATCATTCCAATCTTGAAAAGGCGAATGTATTTGTAGCCGTATCTGCCAATGATGAAGATAACCTCGTGCTTTGTACCATTGCCAAAGAAAAATATAAAGTCAATCGAACGATTGCCAGAGTCAATAACCCCAGAAATGACTGGTTATTTAATGAGATTTTCGGTGTAGACGTGCCGGTTAATCAAGCTGAAATCACAGCCAGCCTGATTGAAGAAGAAATGTCCCTGGGGGACATGATGACGTTGCTGAAATTACGCAAAGGGAACTATGCACTGGTGGAAGAAAAAATCCCCGCTGGAGCTCATGCGATTGGAATAGCACTTAAAGATCTCCATTTGCCTGATCAATGCGTTCTCGCTGCTATTTTCCGCGATGGAGAAGTGATCATGCCGCATGGCTATACAGTATTTGAAGTAGGCGATGAAGTACTGGCCATTACCGATAGAACCGGCGCAGAAGAATTTCAAAAGGTATTCTCTGATCTGGCTTATTTGAATGGGAAAAATAAATAAGAGTAGAATTTACGGAACGATCCTTTCACCTCCTAACATTTTGCATAGTTCCTTTTAACTATTTTTAGTTGGGATTAAAAGAAATACTCAATTCTGTAAAAATTTTCTAAATCAAACCTTGTTTTTTAGCGTAAATGATCAGGAAGAGTCAGGAATCCTGTCTTTCCACTACCAATTTCATTGTCGTTGAATGGAAATTTCCGAATAATGTATTCACACACTTTATCACCGGTGGCATGGCAAGCTAATTCCTGCACCGGAAATAAATCTTTACCAAATAAAGTCTGTAATCCCCCACGGATCATACCGACGTTATAAAAACAAATAGGGCTCTTTTGATGCTCCATTCCCCAACATGCTAAACAATTAGTCACGATCAGGTGGTAATGACTGGAGCTTTCCTCGATTTTAATTTTTTGATCACTAGTCGCTTGTAATAAAGCACTGATGGCTTCCAGACTTACCCGTAGCCTTAAGGTACTTGCATGGTTCATTTTGAGCCATACAAGTGTTTTTCGTAAGATTTCTGTATTATTAAAGGAAACAGGAAAACTTCGTTTGGCTGCTGAGTACACCAAAGTCCGAAGTGAAGTATTTCCAAAAATATCAACTAATTGTTTGTTGATATCCACAATTGTCTGGTAAGGAATTGTTTTCTCGAAACGGGTAATGGATGGAGCACGCATTTTATCAATCCATCCCGATCTTTTTAAAACCATGACTACGCTCTTCTCCCCTACTAATGAAACCATCTCATTCAGGTAGGATAAGATAACCTTTCCGGACATAAAAAAATCCATACTTTGTTGCGTAATCATCTTTACCTTTTGTTTATCATGAATTGAAATTAAATCATGCATCGGGATGTTTCCACACGAACTCTACTCCATTATAAGAATTTTTTGTTGTGAAAGACATCATCCTTCCTTACAACCACCACGAATCAATTTGATTGTAGTTAACAATTTTGTAAGGTTTTTAATTTCCTGCAATTATTGTACCAAATTCACCCTCAAGATGGAGCCACTCTACGGCATTCTTTATTGGAAACTCAAATAAAACCATTCCATTTTTCAGGGTTGGAATAATCGGGGTTCGTTATCATAGTTGATTTGTGAATCTTCCAGATAAGTAATAATTGTTAAGGATAATCGATATAACAAAGTTGTTTAATCTCTTCGATTACACGAAGCAATGGCTGATTATTCTCCTCAGCTATCTTTTTACAATCCTCATATTCAGGTGCAAACTGGATTACTTTCCCCTCCATCCATTTTCTCTTTACGCGAACGTCTCCCCACTTACATTTTACTTTAACCACATCCCGTTCTGCTTCATAACGCCAAACTGGATACACTCTTACACCAAAGGTGGTTGTTTCAAGAAGGAGAAGATTGGCAATTTCACTTTCCAGGGATTTATCAACAATGATCGATACTTTGCTAGCCGGTCTGTTCTTTTTCATATAAATTGATTCAAAGAATACATCTACTGCACCGGCATTGAAACACTTTTCCATCAGATTCCCCAAAAGTTGTGGATTCATGTCATCAATGTTTGTTTCGATCACCACATATTCATTAGTTTGATTGTGGATTTGTTCTCCAATTACAATTCGCAGGATATTTGGCCAATCAAAATCTTTTGAGCCAGCCCCAGTGCCTGAGTGTTGAATTTTCATTAGTGGTTTTTTGAATTTTGCGAAGGCAGCCAAAATAGCTGCACCAGTTGGGGTTATCAATTCATAAGAACATTCAAACGGTCTAAAAACTGCTTTTGAGGTGGTTAACAGCTGAAGTGTGGCTGGAGCAGGCAGTGGCATCGCTCCATGCTGGGTGTTCACCGTTCCTTCACTCCAGGGAAGAGAGGAGCAATATAATTCTTCAATTGAAAAATATTCAAGCGCAACTGCAACTCCAATAATATCGAGAATAGAATCAGTCGCTCCAACTTCATGAAAATGTACGTCCTCTGGACTCTGCCCATGTACTTTTCCCTCTGCCACTGCCAAAACTTCAAAAATTTTTAAAGCCTTGTTTTTTACGTTATTGCTCAGGTCGCTTTCATTGATTATGGTACGGATATCGGACATATGGCGGTGATGATGGGGAGAACCAATTGAATGATCAATATCAAGCTTTATTTTAAAACTCCCCCCTTGTATCACCCCTTTATTCACCAATTTGTATTCCAGAGAATACTGTTCCGGTAAGCGTAATTTCCTGAAATTTTCTTCCAATAACCCAACGGGCATTCCGGCGTTCAGGAATGCTGCAATCAACATATCCCCACTGATCCCGGAGAATGCATCAATGTACATGATCTTTTTCATACGTTTCCCTCATTTAAGCTTCCACTGCGAAGCCCTTGTAGACCAAGGGTTACAAATTTGTACCCACATTGTTTTATCTGGTTAACAACTTTATTTTGATTGACCATAAGAACTTTGAAATCTTCAATTGAAACTTCGAGGTGGGCGATTTCAGCATGGTAACGAACCCGCAACGTTTCTAAACCTGGCTGGATCAAGGATTGTTCTGCCTTACTTCCCAAGGTATGCATAGCTGCAGCACACACAACCACACTGTCAACTCCCCCAAAAAGTGCAACCCCTAGAAAGGAAAAATTTCGAAACCAATCAAATAATTCTTCCCATTTCTCGTGCAACTTAGCATAAAGAGGATTCATCCATTAATCTGCAATGGCATAACGAATAATACAATATATAGCCTGAAAGCCATCTTTCCAGCCAATTTTCTTTCCTTCAGCGTAAGATCGGCCGAAATAGGAGATTGGTGTTTCAAACATTCGCCATCCTCTACGAGCTACTTTGGCAGTGACTTCCGGTTCAAACCCAAAGCGATTTGATTTTAAAGGAATTTCTTTAATAGCGTTTGCAAGAAAGACTTTATAACCTGTTTCCATGTCGGTTAAATTAAGATTAGTGGTGATATTTGAAAGCAACGTCAGGAATTGGTTGCCTACGTAATGCCAAAAATACAACACCCGATGGGGGCCACCTAAAAATCTTGATCCATAAACTACATCAGCTTTCCCTTCCAGGATTGGTTTTAATAACTGAGGGTAATCACTTGGGTCATACTCTAAGTCAGCATCCTGGATAAGGATAATGTCACCAGTTGCTTCCTGAAAGCCGCGCCTTAGGGCTGCCCCTTTTCCCATGTTTACGGGTTGTTGGTATATTTTAATTTCCGGATTTTGTTGCGCAAGCGCGTTTAGGATTTCTACAGTTTTGTCTTTGGAGCCATCGTCCACAATAACAATTTCACGTTTGAGACCAGTTAATTCAACTTCCAAAACCCGCTGGATAGTTGTTGCCACAAATTTTTCTTCATTATAGACAGGGATGACGATGCTCAATTTTTCCATGGATAAAGACCTTTGATTTTATTAAATTGATTTTATTTTTCGAGAATTTGGTTAATTAATTTATTTTACTACGAACCTGAAGAAATGATGATTTGAGTGTTTTCTGGAAATTACCCCAGACTGTGGATCAGTGCTTTTTCCATCGATAACCTTTCCTTATAGTAAGCATCTCACATGTGTATTAATCTATGCGCAACAAATATTTACTCACTTGTTTTATTACTAGCCTGAATGCAATATTTGCCTTTAGGCCTGTGTGCAATAGTTTCTTTAAGGCCTTAAGGCAATTATTTCCTTTCGGCCTGCGTGAAAATTTTTCATTCAGGCTGCCAGAAGGCAATTTTTGCCCACCTGGTTCGTGCAATTATTGCATGACTCGTGAGTGCAAAATTTGCACGTGATTCATATTAATACTTAATTAACTACTTTTAACGACTCTAGTTCGTTAACCATTTCTCTAATTCCCCCAACAAGAAGCATCAAATCATTTTCTTCGAAATGAGCATGAATTGAATTTTGTAAGTAAGTTAATTTTACTGTAGAGTTAACCAAAGAATTCCTCATTATTTCAGCACTGATAGGATCCACCGTCTCATCCTTAACAGATTGGAAAATATGGATATTGCTTTTTACTTGAGGTAATAATTTTTCAGTCTGGTTGGCAATTTGCATTACATCAATAAGGCGTAATATCCATAGCGGAATTGTCCACCAATCCTTTGTACAGATACTGAAGGTCTTACGATAGGTAGAAATGATTGGATCTAAATTATCCTTAGAAGAAAACAATACTCGTAAACTCAGCTGCATTTGCCTGATCGTGAACCTGGTTCGCAAAGCTGTATTTATTAAGATCATTCCGGCAACGGGATATTTCGCGGCCGCTTGTAAGGTTAATAACCCCCCTAACGAATGACCAATGAGAATCAAAACAATGTTATTTTGATAATGATATTCAATTTCATTAAATACTTGCTCTTGCCAATCCTGCGCTTTATATTTACCAAATTGTTTCCCACTCCCCCCGTGTCCAGGTAATAATATAGCTTTGTAATTCACTTTTGGAAATTCTGCATGATCTACCAACTGCCTGAATTCAATTGGAGATCCCATAATTCCATGAATGTAAAGAACGGTGTGTATTGTATTGTTTGTTGTGAATGAAAATGGCTGATGATTAGGATGCATTCTGGTTATATTCTAATTTGATTTTCAGATAACTGTGATATTTTTGGAGAATGGACATTTCAGCCAATAGAGATAATAAAATTGAGTTATTACAGGCGTTGAAATCAAAACATGTGGCAATCCCAGGAGAACATGGAGCCTGGATCTTTTTATTAAGTCCCTTAGTCATCGGGCTTGTACTCGGAGGATTTTCCTCGGGCAGCCTTCCATTAGTCATCAGTTTACTCTCCGCCTTCCTGATTCGCCAACCGATTACGATGCTGGTTAAAATCAAAACAGGGAGACGAACAAATCGCGATTATTTTCCAGCATTATTTTGGTTTGTTGTTTACGGATTACTTGCGGTTATCAGTGTGATCATTTTGGTCCTACAAGGATTCCAATTTGTTCTTTATCTGATAGTTCCTGCCATTCCCGTATTTTTATGGCACCTTTGGTTGGTAAGTAAAAGAGCTGAACGCAGGCAAAAATTTATTGAAGTTGCAGCGGGTGGAGTACTCGCCTTAGCTTCACCAGCTGCCTTTTGGGTCGGAAAGGGAAATTACGATCCTTTTGGCTGGACTCTCTGGGCTTTAAGCTGGCTTCAAGTTGCCGGCACGATCCTATATGCCTACTTAAGACTTCAACAGAGACAATTGCAGGCAACACCTGATATTTCTACTTCCTTTTCTTTTTCGAAAGAACCGCTTGTTTTTAATGTATCTTTATTTTTTATCGTAATAATCTTAGCCTGGGTAGGTTGGGTTCCTCCCCTAACTCCGCTTGCTTTCTTGATTCAACCAATCGAAGTACTATGGGGAATAACCCACCCGGCGATAAAAGTTCCTCCAAAGAAAATTGGGATCCGGCAGCTGATTATCAGTATTTTGTTTACTGTGGTTTTTATAATTACCTGGATTATCAATTAATAAAATCACTCAAAAACTCTTCACGATTTGGCGTGGAAGAGAACAAATGTGCTAATACGATATTATTTGTACTTCATAAATAGTAACCGCGGTTACTATTTATCCCACCACTCGGAGGGAAATTCTAATTTCCATTCATAACGCGGGCTTTTTGAAGGTTTTTTGAATTTGGAAATATCAATCCTCCCCTCCTGGTAATCCTCCAGAAAACGATGCAATCCCAATGTGACTAACTGACTTGCGGGCAATGACAATGATTCAGCTAACTCAAAAATTGATTGCTTTAACTCTGGTGGTAAATCGTAAGTAACCCGATGGTCTTTTCGTGCTTTTATCTTTGCACGTTCTTTTGCTTTTTTCTCCCTTTGTTTACGAGGTAAACGTGCTTCCGCTTGTTTATTTTCCATCCCAGCCAATAGATCAGCAACTGCAGGATCCAGAACGGAGCGTCTTTGTAGATTGCGATTAGCCATCAATTACCTCCGATAATCTTTGTACTATTTGTTTATAACCGCCTACCTGTCCCTTCCCTTCGTCATAACCATTCATCGCAGGGCTATTCGGAGAGTATTCCCATAAGGTTTTTCCATAAGCAGCAGCTTCACGAACTCGAGTATCCTGCGGAATAGGAGGAAGAACATTTACTCCAAAAGCATTAACAATCTCCTGAAATTGGGCAATAGTTTCCCGGGTGGTTCGGTCGAAGAAAGTTGGCAGAATAGAATATCCTGAAAAGCGATGTCCTCTTTGAGATATTTCGCTCATGGTAATTAATATTTCTTTGACACCATCCACGGCCATTGCATCCGGACGAGTAGGAATCAATACCCAGTCACTAGCGACGAGTCCGTTGATATGCAGAATATCAAGCGAAGGAGCCATGTCGAGAATAATGACATCATAATCACTATCATGGAGATGTTCGGAGAGGATAGTCTCTCGGAAGTTCATCAATGTAATGTGCCGTTTGACGCTCTCAGTTCTTTTATCACTGCTTAATATATCCAAATTCGGTCGGACCGTTTCCACTACATTTGATAATGGCTCATCCATTACCAGCCAATTGTACAAATTCGGTTTTTTATCAACCCCAAATGAAAAGGCGACATGTCCTTGTGGGTCAAGATCAACCAATAAAGTCCTCTTATTTTGTAAAGAAAACCCATTCGAAAGTGTAACCGCGGTAGTAGTTTTTCCCACACCACCTTTTTGGTTTGCAAGGGCAAAAATGATCATCTGAAATGTATAGCTCCTTTGAAGAGGGGAATTGTTAGACAATTAGTCGTTAAGGGGCGACCCTGTAATAATATCCCAATATATTACAAAATGTCAAGAGGCGACCCTAAGGGTATACCCTGTATTAGTTACAGGGTATACCCAAGAGGATTATAGAGCTATTCTCAGCGGTTTTTATCCACCAAAGGGCTTAGGAATCGATGCAAATAAAAAACAGCGAAAGTGCTGTTTTTTATTTAGTAATTATTTTGAGCTAAAAACTGTAACCGCGGTTACGAATCGGTACAAAATCTGGGATTGTTATTGATTATCGGCGCTTGATCCTTGCCTGAATTAAAGTCACCAACTCTGAAAGAAGATCAACGGTGCTTTCGGCCTGACCACTCACAAAAATATCATCAGCAAGGGAGTCCAAAATTTCTGATTGTTCAAGGTGGTTGATATTATTGAATACTTTTGTAAATTTTCTGATGGAGCGATATGCGTTTCTTTCTGGTGAAGAAGGCAGTTTTGGGGGACTGTCTTTCTTTTGATTTGTGTCATCAGGCAGGTTGAGTGCTTGTTCAGCAATTTCTTCTGAAGTTAGGCTGTTTTGAATACTTTGATGAATTAGACTTTCCCAGGTGTTTTGAGGTTTCCCAAGTATTTCACGTAATACTCGTTCTGGTAAACGAAAACGATCCGCGGTTTCGAGCAACTGGCTTGGAAACTGTAAAATATTGAGTAATTGAACCATACGGGGGCGAGTTAGTTGCATAATTGGGGTGATTCGATCCCATAACCCGGCGGGCATACGTTGCGAACGTGCCAGGCGAAAATAATCGTAATCGTCTTTGGAGGTTGGGTCAGGTGTTATGCCTAGCTCGGCTAAGATGAGCGAAGCGACTTCGCAAGCTTGTTCGACAGCTGAGGGGGGTTCGGCATGGCGATTCTCTAAAACTTGTCTTTGTCGGGTAGGTCTTTGAACCACCTCCACACGCAAAAGTGGTTCCCCATCCAGTAATTTTGAACTAACCTGCAAACAAGCAGCCCAAAAACGTCGTTCTCCAGTCTCAATGACAAATACAAAATTCCCTTTATTGTCATTTTGCCAGGAGCCGGTGATTGCTTTTATCTGCCCGTGTTGATCAAAGGAACTACCCAGAGAGATTAAACGATCGATTTCCGCCTTGACACCGCTATCGTGTTGGCTGAATTTGATCCATTCCCAGGCTGCCTCATAACAATCAATTTCACCCGAAAAGAATGCCTGGCGAATGTGCATGGGTAATAATCGCCTGGGTTGAAAACGATCAGGCATCATTTCACTTGGTTTTAGACGCTCGATGCGTTCAATTTCGATTGGTGCATCGATGGTTGCGGGAATTGAGGCTAAATTGGAAATTGGTTTTTCTTCGTTCGCTGGAAAATCCTCAAATGCATTAAATCTTTTCTTTTTGCTGGGGGGCATGCTTCCTCCTTACCTTATTATGGGGTAAGTGTCCTTTCGATAACTGTTTTAACAAGATCGCCATATTCCTTCGTTGCTCTGGAGCTGGATTCTAATTGGCCAGGTTGCCTTTGTCTGGGTGGCTTGAAAGTAAAAATGTCCATGTGGCTGGAATGGGCATAAGCTAGATCGGAGGCTTTGTGAATGGGGCCAAGTAATTGGTGGGGATATCGTTGTTCCAATTGCTCAAGAATTTCTCTGACTTCGATGCGTTGTTCCTCACAGATGGTTGGCAGATACCCCAGGATGTTTATGTCTGGATTGAAGTGCATGCGAACAAGTTCAATCGTGTTTTGTAGTTCACGTAATCCTGAAACACCGGTATTCGGGGGAGTGTCAATAACAATGTAAGCAAATAAATTCTGAATGGGACATAAAACATTCCTTAACCGTGATTCATTAGCCATTAGAGTGGGCAGTGTCCTGGATGCGTCCACCATGGCAGCCCGGTTGGAGGGGAGAACAAATAAATTGGTATGGTGAACTGCAGGTCTTAACATTCGTTGAATGGAAGGAGGAGGGGATTCCACTAATAATGCAGATAGAGAATTTTGTGGAGGAGCATCGTGTTCTCCGTAGGCAGT
>CAYSFA010000093.1:0-1919 GCA_964430025.1 uncultured Anaerolineaceae bacterium
GGTTTCCACTACCTGGTAGGCACGCTCGGTATCCAGGCTGGCGGTGGGTTCATCGGCCAACACCAGGCTGGGATTGTGGATCAGTGCGCGAGCGATAGCAACGCGTTGTTGCTGCCCACCGGACATCTGCCCGGGTAGGTTGTGCAGGCGTTCCGCCAGACCAAGACGGGCTAATAACTCGCGTGCTCTCAATTTTCCAGCTTTGTCGAGTTTATTATTCAAACGCAGCATCAATTCCACATTTTCCACAGCAGTCAGGTAGGGTACCAGGTTGTTTGCCTGGAAAGTAAAACCGATCTTCTCGCGGCGCATACTGACACGCTCAATATCATTCTTGCCAGCAAGATCCTCCCCATCCAATAACACCTTCCCGTTGGTTGGTTGTAACAAGGCAGCCAGGATAGACAACATAGTCGTTTTCCCAGAGCCACTCGGGCCAACCAAAGCCACGAACTCCCCGGATGCTACTTGAAGAGATACATCATCAACTGCCTGGATTGTTCCAAATTCGCTTTGGTAGGTTTTGACGACTGATTGAGTTTCAAGGGCATAAGTTGTCATGATGATAACCCCAATGCTTTCAATGGCTCAATGCGAACCGCATAGCGAATGGATACCAAGCCGCCCAATGGGCCAATCAAGAGCAGAGCAATGATGGCGATGGCAGAGGTGGTTCCATTGAATACAATCGGAACGGTTGGAGGGAAGAAAAGCGAGAATGAGAATGTCAATAAGGCTCCGACCAACACCCCAATTACCGTGATCAATACGATCTGGATGATTGACGACCAGGCCACTACCGGATTGGCTGCCCCGATTGCTTTGAGCACACCAATTTGAGCGACCTTCTGTAAAATCTGGATTTGGAAAAAGCCACCAATCACCAGAATACCGATGAAGAGTGTAAAACCTCCCTGGGTTTGCAGCGTACTCTGTTGAGCAGTGTAACCAGGTAAGGCTTGAATCGCTTCTTTGACGGTTGCTGTCTCTACATTATTGACCTGATTGGCGATCCGTTGACTGACGATACTAACCTCAGCTGGATTTTCCAGTTTCACCAAAATTACATTGCCGACCGACGTCAGGCTGTTGACTTCGGCTTCCGATTTTGGTCGGATACGGTCCCAGGTGAAGAAGGGTACGAAAACAGAGGGTTGTAATTGAAATTGCTGTCCATCCGCGATACCAACAATGCGCAGGTCGAAGAACTCATCGCGGGTTCCCTGGGTGACGCGAATGGTTAGCGTATCACCCACCTGCAACCCACTACGAATAGCTGTGTTGCTGTCGATGATCACTTCTGAAGCTAAATCTGTGCTAAGCTGTTGACCTTGTTCAACTAATGGCTCGCCAGGAAGACCGGGTTCCACCCCTAATAGTGCTACCTTTAGTGGATCATCACTAGTAGAAATGATCAGGCTTGCGCTGGAGGAGCCAAACATGGCTGCTTCCGCGACGCCAACCACACGCCTCACGGCAGCCAAACGATCTCTTCCCAGACGGCTGGCAGCGACCACGTTGTCAGATTTAGCTTGAAATACGATCAATTCTGAATCAAGTTTTTGTAAATATTCACGGTTGCCATTGCCCAGGCCTTCTCCCAGCGCTGCGATAAATAACACCAGTAGAGTGATCAGGGCAATTACCATGGCAACCAGGAGAAATCGGCCGCGATTACGCCAGATTTCTTTGCTTGCCAGGTAAGCGGCAATTGAAAGTGTTTTTCCCATTCTTACTACCTTTCCTTAAGGCAAGAAATTCACGGCTGCGGTCATCCCCCAGCGGAATAGTGGATCGACTTGGTTCAGCTTGATTGTGGCGGTGTAGGTGGTATCCCCACGTTTTTCCTCAAACACCAATTTAATGTTGCTAACTTCGCCGGTGAAAGTTTTTCCAGGGATTGCATCCAGGATAACATC
>CAYSFA010000093.1:1929-12363 GCA_964430025.1 uncultured Anaerolineaceae bacterium
CAATTTTCACATTGACAACATCGATCTCGGTCAGATTGTCGGTTTTGATTACCCAATTTGCAAAATCAGCATAGGTGATGACAGGTACACCAGCCGTGACACGCTCACCCGGTTTGAGATTGGTGGCAGCTATGTTTCCTGTGGCGTTTGACATGAGCTGGTGATTATCGATGAATGACTGTGCCGCCAACATGGCTGTCATTGCGGTGGTTAACCTTGATTCCGCTCCTTTTAACGCGTTCGGATCAATCCCATTGCCTTCTTCCAAAGTGGCTAAAGTCTCTTCAGCGAGGTCTAAGGTTGCTTGCGCTACGTCTAGTTTGAGTTGGTTTTCTTCACTGTCATTTGCATCAAAATCATCCTGGGCATCTTCCAAGCCTGCTTGTGCTTCAAACACATCCAGTTTTGCCTGTGCCAGGTTGAGATCAGCATTTTTCTTGAGAGTATCAAGTGCTACCTGGGCATTTTGCACTTCAACTTGATTTTGAGAAAAAGCAACCAAAGCGTCATACGGAACATCTAATTTGGCGATTGGTTGACCTAATTCAACGGCATCCCCTTCTGCAACCATTACTTCTAAGATCTGCCCGGAAACGGAAAATGATTGATCAATAAAATTTGCTGGGGATAATACCCCTTCAATGATGAGCGAGTTTTGACCAGAGGTGGCTTCCACTGTCACTGGCTCTTCGGTTGTTGGGCTGCAACCCGTAATGGCGATACTGACAGCGATCAATATGCCCAATAATAGTGATAATTTCTTCATGTTACTTCTCCTCTTCGTTTGTTGTTCCTGGTCCTACGGGACCATAAAATGGTTGATCCCAGCTTGAGGATAAAACCCCACTGAGTAATAATTTCAAAGGTGGATGATCAGCAATGTGATCGTAATAATAAGGTAATAAGACCTGACCGCTTTTGCTGATAATGAAAGTGCCGGACATTTGCATGGAATCTTGGCCTTCGGGGGCTGGTTCGACATGATAGCCTTTTTTGCGAGCTCGCGAAATGGCAGCCCAAACTTTCGGGTTCAGGAAGGTTTGGAATAAATTCCCTCGCTCAAGCCCATAAGCATCATACGCTTTTCGTTCCGGATCACACAACATTTGCAGACCTGGTGCGAATTCTTTTGCGAAAAGTGAAGTTGCTGCAGGGGTGCCTTGATTTACCACAGTGACATTAAGCCCCGCTTCTTCAATTTGTGAACGACCTTGCACCAATTCATCCAGCATCTCTTTGCATTGTGTGCATCCAAAATGACGGGTAAACGCGAGCAATAAAGGTTTCTCCTGCCAGAAAGTGGAGAGGTTGACCGGGTTTCCTTCCAGATCCAGAACTTCCACATCCGGTGCGTTACGATAAAAATTTAGTTCTTTACTACTGGCCATAATTCTCCTGTTTAGTATTTTTGTTAATTTTAATTAATTAGTTTATAGTTGTAACAAGTTTGTATAATGTTTGTTTTATCATTAATAGTAAATTATGATTTAATGTAGACGCTTGAAAAGTTAAAATCATTTTCGGTGTATAATGAAAAAAGTTAACATAAGTTAACATTATATCATTGAACAAAAAGTATTAACCATGATAAAAAAGTTTTAGGAAGAAAAGGATGAACTGATGTACAAAGACCCATTGAAAATAGCATTGTTGGATTGGTCGAACACATTTATGCAGCGATCGCTGAATGATTTGTCACGCTATGCCCATACAGTGGGGTTATCGCTGGCACAGATGTCCATTCTCATACATCTACACTTTCAGGGAGCCTGTGAGGTAACCAGCTTCAGTGAAATGTTGAAAATCTCGCGTGCTGCTGCCAGCCAGATGATTGAGCGACTGGTACAGCAGGGGGCAGTGCAGCGTTTCCCTGGGGAGGCAGATAGAAGAGTACGCTTGGTTGAGTTAACCCCATCCGGGAAACAAATTGTGTTGGAAAGCTTTGAAGCACGCGTGGAATGGGTGAATGAATTGGTGAGTAAGATTAGTGCAGGGGAGAGAAAACAACTGCTCGACTCCCTTAACTGTTTGAACCATTATGTAATGAATGAAGAAAAATGAAAGATGATATTAACCAGGAGGAAAAATGCCAAAAGTAGCGATTAATGCCCCAGCCCCTGATTTTGAACTTCAGGATTATCAGGGGAATACTGTAAGATTATCCGATTTCAAAGGAAAATCGAATGTGTTGTTGATTTTCAACCGTACATTTACCTGACCGTTTTGCCAGGCACATATGGCGCAGTTGCGTCAGGACTTTCAGAAATTTGTGGATCAGCAGGTAGTTATGCTGGTGTTAGGGCCAGAAAATGCCGAAGCTTTTGAGAAGTATTTTGTACAGAACGACTTACCGTTTATTGGGTTACCGGATCCCAAAGCCAGCGTGTTAAAGTTGTATGGGCAGGAAGTCAATTTGTTCAAATTAGGTCGCATGCCGGCTCAGGTGATTGTGGATAAAGAAGGCGTGGCTCGCTTTGCCCATTATGGGCATGCCATGTCGGATATCCCCGAGAATGCTGAGTTGTTGGATTTATTGGTTGAAATCAATGCTGAGAAAGTAAGTTGATGAGCGACCATTTCGTGTGTGATTTTGGCTGCGGCTAGACAACATTATTAAAGAAGTTTGAGAAAGAAGCATAAATATGGATTTTATTTCTATTTTGAAAGGGATTGCAGCGATTCTGACGATCGCAACAGGGCTGCTGGCACTGGTGAAACCATCCGCGGTGCCTGGTTTTACCGGGTTGAAATATGATGGACCGCGAGGGATTTCAGAGATCAGGTCGATTTTTGGCGGGCTGTTTATCGCTTTAGGAGCAGCACCGCTCTTTTTGGGGGTGGTCGCATTTCAAATGTTGGGGATTGCCTACCTGGTGATTGCCGTAGTGCGGTTGTTCTCGATCTTCATTGATAAATCAAAAGAGCAATCGAATCTGATCAGTCTGGGGATTGAGATTGTGTTAGGGATTATTCTGATTTTGTAAGTTGAAATTGAATTGGAAAAATGAATCAAAAAAAGACATGAAGATTCAAAATTCATGTCTTTTTTGTTTTTTGTTAGGAATTTTACTTTAACCAGCGGGCAATGTAGAAACTTGCCAGGCTGACCAGCGTGCTCAAAACTGTCCCCCAGATCATGTCCACTACAGTCACCAGCAACGGTCTCATTGATGGTGGCCAGGTTGGTGAGGTCATAGGTGGCGTAAGTGATCAAGCCAAATAAGGTAGATCTTACCAGAGTCATGGTTAAAGAACCTTCTTTCACCCCCGGTACTACTACGAAAATTAAGATTCCTAGGATAAAGAGCAGATAGAAAATGATCGCTGCCAGCCAGTTGGTGGAACCAAGCAGGAAACCGAGGTATTTTGCATAGAAGTTTCACGCCACCAATCCCAATCAGACGATGTTAATCGCGAAAAAGACTATCAAGGTGGCAAAATAAAGTTTGATATAAGTCAGCATTTTTTCCTCAATTCTGGTTTTGGGGCTGATCTAAACCCCGCGAACAAATTCACGCAATACCCAATGGTGTTCCGTTGGATAATAGTCCAGAACCATGTAACCTGTATCACCAAACCCGAAAGAAAAGTTTGGCTGATTGATGCCCGGCGCTGCACCGATCATCGCTCGTACTGCCATATTGAGAATACCTCCATGTGCCACCACTAAATAGGAACCAGGACCACGTTGTACCAGCTTTTGCACAGCTTTGGCAGCGCGCAGGTAAATGTCCCAATGGCTTTCACCAGTAACACCAAGCGGGGTGTAGGGGTTCAGGATAGCTGGTTTAGGGTAGCGAGTTTCAGCTACATCGAATGGTAACCCGGCTAATTGACCATTATCCTTTTCCATCCATTCCAGGTCGTTCTCAACCGGGGTATTTAACACAGAAGCAATAATACACGCGGTTTCATTTGCTCGCTGTAAAGTGCTGGCAATAATTGTGTCGAAGGAGAGACCACGCTCCACAAAATCCGTTGCACGTTGCTGGGCTTGCCTACGTCCCACCTCCGTGAGTGGGGAATCATAACGCCCTTCGTGAACTGCTTCATCATCGGCTAAGGAACGACCATGGCGCAAGAGGGTGAGGGAGATGTGATTGTTTATTATAACCTCGAGGATTTACAAAGAACTATAACTCAAAGAATTATAGTTGTAGAGGAGTTATATTTTTTCATAAAAATATTATGATCTATTAGTAGACATCGAAGTCAAATATGAGAAAACCACTGATAACGATTATTTTCTATTATTTAGCTCCGATTCCCAGATTTGTATTAGATTTGATCTTTCCTTCCAATTTTCGGGTATAGGAATAATTGTCATTTGAGGAATAATTTCTAAAGCTATTGCTTTCATTCTAAAAATTCTTGGACCATATTGCAAGACACCAAAAGTTCCAGGACCAAAAACACCATAATTTGTATATAAAGTATAAGCAGCTTTTCCTTGTTGGATTGCTTCTTGAAAATTTCCAATTTTTGCATAATATTCTGCCCACAACCAGTTCGTTTCAATATTATCACTGATACTAGTATTGTAGGAGAGTTCAGCATTTTGTAAGGACTTTTTCGCGGATACGAATTCATCATTTTCTAAAAAAAATTCCGCCTCAATATTATGAGCCCAACTATATTGGTAAAATTGAGTAAGTTTTTGCCGCGTTGCATAATTGTTGAGTAAGCTTTCATTAGAAAAATGTTGTCTCATGTTAGATGATACGGAATAAATAATAGGAAAATCCACTTTCCTCCAAGTTGGGTTATAGTTATTCATAAATAGGTAAGAATTTGGAGCAAGGATAATCGCATTTTTCGCATAAATTAATCCATTGAGTGTATCATTTTGAGAAAAATATAACCTTGAAAGATTGGCGTGGTTCAATGCCCAGGAAGGTTCGTGTTGGATGGTTGTTTGCAGTGCCTTGATGGCAACATCCAGCTTAGACGGGTCACCCTGCTGAGCCAATACGGCAGCGGATAGTGCCAGTTGTTGGTGGGCAAGGCCATTCCAGGAGTCACGCTGTACGGCTTGTTCGAACTTTTGATAGGCTTGCTTCCATTGGTTTTGATTGGCAAGCTCCACAGCCTGGTAGTAGGGGGTAATGGTCCAGACCCCAAACCAGGCGAAGCCGATCAGGATTAACACCCACCAGGGTCTGTTACTTTTTTTATTATTTATCTCTGACGCTGGATTAGCGATCCCTGCTCCTGCTAGAATAGCGAAAGGCCACAAAAGGGCAGGTTCCAGATGAAAACAATCGAAAATATTATGGATGGCGCATGAAACGATAAATGCAAGGATTCCCAAATATAGAATTTTCTGGTTGGAATTGATAAATTTAGTTTTGAATATACGGAAATAGAAGATTGTAAAGAGGGTTGCAGCCAGGAAACCAACTAATCCCATTTCAGCTAATAAATTGTGATAAAGACCATGGGCGTGGGCATAAACACTAATCGGAGGAGCGGAATTTTCGTTTAAGAAGGATGTGCCATAGGTAAAGGGACCTTGCCCAAAAATAGGATTTTCTTTGAAAGCAGTGACTGCTGGACCCCATAAGCCAGCACGAGAGGTGAAAATATTACCATGGGTTGGGTGAACCGCCTGGTTGTAAAGCAGGATCCCGCCAAGGATAATCACGATAACCAGCGCAAAACACCCGGCGAAAAATAGCAATTTATTAGAAAACAACTTTTTCAGGGATGAATTGATAAAATCTTTTTGCGTTGTAAGCAGGTAAATACCCCATATGATTAAGCCAAAAAACAGTCCCAACCAACCACCCCGAGAAGAGGTCAGATACAGGACTACCATCGCCAGGAAAATGATGATGCCTAGAAGACCCTTTATCATTCTTTTTCGGGTTTGGATCAGGATTGGTACCCCCATATGAAATGTCAGATACATAAAAGGTGCCATCAGGTTGGTAGTACCAGGTCGGTAGGTGATGGTAGGGATCCAGACCCCCGGATTATTATTGATCCATTTTAAGTACCAGCTCAGTGCTTCGGTTAGGTTGATAAGTATGAGAACTGTTCCAACCATTAAAAATGCTTGCATAAACCAGGTGATTTTCCATCCGCGACTGACCAGGTCATATGCCAATAGGAATAAAAATACCCCTACCAGCATTAAGAACATCTGACTAAGTGATCGCCTGGGATCAATGGAGAGGATAATGGAGATGCTGTAAGCTGCTAACCAAAAGAGAAGGAACGGTTTGAGAGGAATTGGTGATCGTTTTCCTGCAACCAACCAGATCGCCCCTAATAATGTTAGAAAACCTGCGAAGAATACAAGGATGCGGTATTGAATGAGCGAGTGTGTGAAGCCAAGGGCAAACAGGAAAATGAATATTGTGAGAATCACAACCGTTTGTTTTAGTAAGTCTAGCCCTTTGGGTGAAAATGTCAGTTTATTCATGATTTTAGCTGATGGCTTATAGCTGAAAGAAATTTCAAATTAAATTGATTCATCTTATTGGAGATCTTTTAGTTGATAATTTGGGGGGTTGACTCCATAAAAGGGTGAGTAATAAAAACAATATTAAACGAATCGGCACAATCACCCACAACCCGGCAAAATAATGATGAGATAGTAAGACCGGCCATTCGATTAAGCTGATAAAGAAAAGCCCAAATGTGAGCAGTAATGATTTGGTTGGGGGCATTGATAGACAAATCAGGGGGAGTAGATATAGCACCCACTGCGGGCTCCAACCAGTGGACCAAATCAGGAATATGACCCAGGTGATACCCATCATGGCGATCAGGTTTTGCTTTTTTTGGGAATTAATTCTGGAAAGTAACCAGATTCCGAAAGCGGCAAATACTAATAGGGTCAGCCAACTGGGAATGACGGCTGGGTTTCCCATGCGGAAAGTGGCACTTTCGGGGTTAAGTTTTTCCGCGATAGGGAGGAATGCCCCGGTGGTCATGTTGCCATCGATCAACGCCCAGATGGTCTGCCAGGATGCGCGCGAGGGTTGTGATTGCAGGGAAGCCCAGGTCATGGTGGGAGAGAGAAGGTAATGGATTCCCCATACCAGAACGACCAATCCTAATGCAATGGAAGTGATGCGTATAAATGATTTGAATTTTCGTATACGGAAGATGGCTGGTAGTAGTAAAATCGGGAACCATTTGGTGAGGATGCCGATCCCCAGCCAGACGGCAGTGGAAGTGTCCTTGCCTTTGAGGATGAAGTAGATGGCAGCGAGCATCATGGTGACTGGGATCAGGTCAAAATACCACCAGGAGTATGCCGTGAACGCCAGAAATGCGAAATAGATAAGGGTGCGAATGGTAGTATCTTTTTCATTATCTGAAAGCAAAGAAGAAATTTTGGCGAACAACCAGATGCTGATGGCACCAGCAATGGAGAGTAAAAAATAGAGAATGAAATCGAAAAGGAATTGATTGCCTTGAGAAAGAAGGAAAATTAGCTCGATAGTCCATGCAAAGACAGGAGGGTACTCGGACCAGTATTGGAAGTAGGGCAAACCTGGCAAGGCCGCGTTTTCATAATAGATCGGAAAGTCACCAAAGCCATGCAAGTCGTTGGGGATTAAGGCAAGGTACAACAATATTCTTCCTGCCAAAAAAAGAAATGGCAAAAGATTGGTGAGGTTTAGCTCATTTGATTTTTTCATTCGGAAGTTTTTTGCGCCTTTTGTTTACCTTTAGCGTTTTTGTGTCCCTGTCTTTTCTTCAACAACCGCCCCCCATATTTCATTCCATGCTCCGCCCTTATGACATACTATTAGCTCAAAGCTCAAGGCTCAAAGCACACACCCCTGCTGGGTACAGGTAGGTCATACGTGATAGGAAAAATTTTTGTGGCATTATGAAAGCCACTTAACTATTATATTGAATTTAGTACAAGTTTGTTGCCAGCTGGGTAGACAATGTTTGGGTTCTTTCCCCCAATTACAGCTCAATCAATCGTCTTAATGATATATGAATTTTTAATTCTTATTTAGAAATTTCCCCACAAGGCTCTTGATCATGTGAATATCATTCGGCTCCAAGGCATACAACTCCGGGTGGGCGTCCTGGGTGGGGATGAAGCCCTGGCTGGTGTAAAATCCCACGGCTGATTTGGATTCGGTGGCGGAGACGTACAGGCGTTTGTGCCCATCTTCAATGGCTTGTTGTTCGAGCAGCCTGGTGAGGTTGGTGGCGATACCTAATTGGCGGTGATCCTTGTCCACAAAAAGGGCATCCAGTTGGGCCATGTCTTCGGTCAGGTGAGGGCGGTAGACGATGATACCCACCATCACTTCTCCCTCAAAAGCTCCCCAGGCTTTGACACCCGGTAGGGGAAGGACACTTGCCCAGTTTTCTTGCCAGGTTTCAGCGGTACGGGGTGGGCGATTCCATACAAGAGGTTTGGTGACCAGTTCACCATCCTGCCAGAGATAGATGAGTTCACCATGCTCAGAGACATCCACTTCCAGGATGTGTTGGTAAATTTCTTCGATGGTGATTTCACGGTAATTGATCATTCCTCAAACTCCTTTAATCCTACAAGCCTGCTCTTGTGGGTGGGGCAGTTGGCGATACTTTCTTCCTCTGAGTCTATCAATCCATTATCCACCAGGTCAAGATCATCCACTTGCCGGATGGTTTGGATGGTTTGAAGTAAACACCATCGCCCTTTACACTTCCATCTCAAAGCAATTGTAACATCGCCTGGAGGGTGATTAGGAGAAATTTGTTTATCAGGAGGAGTGGTTAGAGAAAATAAGCGTAAAAACACCTTCATAATAATTTGTGATCTACAATTAAATAAATTCTCCCTTTTCAGGTGGTGACAAATGAATGATATAACACTTTCTCTGCTGGTTATTTTAGCCGTTGGTTTAGTTGTTGTTCTCATTTTTGTGTTGGTGCGGAAAAATCGCACGGAACAGGAAAAGTTGCTTAAACAAATGGCATTGGAACGTGGCTGGCGGTTGGAAGTAGTACGCGAGCGGTTGAGCAGTGGCTATCGCATCTTCCACAAAGAGTGGCAGCTTGATCTATTGACCCAATCCAGTGGTGGTCCGGAAGCGGAAGGGTCCAGCAATGTCACTGCCTCCACAGTTTGGCATGCTCCAGGCGCGGGCAATACAATCCTGATTGGCCCAAGAATGACACAAATCAATTTGGGTGGTTTGGGGGAAGCTCTCATCCAACAGGTTTTGCAAATGGCTTTAGGGTCGGAAGCACAAGGCTTGATGGAAGTCAAAGAAGGAAGTGCTCCATTTCAAAAAGATTTCATGATTTGGGCGAAGGACGCAGAAGACGTCCGAAGGGTCATATCACCCTTTTTGGAATCTTCTTTGATGAACTGGAAAAAATTCGCTCCTTTTGTCAAACGCACCAAAGAAGGATGGAGCATTGAGCTACGGAATTCAAATTTGAAGAAACCGGAAGATATCGTAACCCTGGTTAAATTGGGAGAGCTATTGCTTACCCTGGGATAAAGATTAATTGGACAAAGGATGTTTTTTGAAGAACTCCCACATTAGTCGGGTGGCATTGATGTCATTGGTGGTTTCTCCAACAATCCACCTGGGTAATGGATCACCTCCCGGCCAGGAGTGCCCACCACCATTAATGATGTAAAAATCCACATCAGCATTTTCATCACAATTACGATATTGCAATCCGTCAACTTCTCCTTGTGTTGCCATTGCATTTGCAGAAAGGTCGCAATCGTTTCTTTCTGCCAGTTGCCTGACCCACTCAGGGATATTTACAAAAGGTATATCAAAAGATTGAGATGGGCCCCCTTCAAAGGGTACAATAGGGTCAGCCGTGCCATGAAAGATGATGGCAGCGACAGATCGGGAAGGATTGCAATCTTCCCAGGCAACCACATACGCGCCAGCCACACCCCTAAAAGCTGCAATCCGTTCAGATAATTTGCAGATCAGCTGGAAGGACATTCCGCCCCCATTGGAGAGTCCGTTCACATAGATCCGTCGGGTGTCGATATTGTATTCATTCTCGATTTGTGTGATGAGTTTGTCTATAAATTCCACATCCGATAAGCTATCACCAAAACCGTTTGTCCGCCAACGCAGTGGGAAATCAGTGCCACGTGGATAAACAACGATGAAATTTTGTTCATCAGCCAACTCATTCCAGTGACTAATTTGCATCTGGTGGGCTGGCCACTCCGCAAAACCATGGATGCTGATGACTAATGGTGTGGGTTGAGTCTCATCATAGGACTTAGGAATATGCAGTAAATATTTACGATTTCCTTCGCTGGTTTCGATTTCACCATCACTGCGGTTGATTTGTACAACCAGGTATACCCCCAGTATAGAAGTAATTACTGTAATGGTTAATAATGCGTAAGCAATTCGTTTCAATGATGCCTTCAAAATTTTCATATTGCCCTAACTTTTGCCTTCTTTCCAGTGGAATAATCTTTCT
>CAYSFA010000094.1:0-12358 GCA_964430025.1 uncultured Anaerolineaceae bacterium
GTGCATCCTCCACCTCTTGTCGCCATTCCATGAGACGCCGTAACCAATTGATTCTTTGTTCATAGGTCTGGTCGCGAGGCCCTCTTTCTTTGTATCTCCAATGGGCAGCGATACCGAATTCTGCATTTTGATGCATTTCGGAGGTGCGAATTTGCACTTCTAATGGTCTACCATCGTCATAAATTATGGCTGTATGAAGGCTCTGATAAAAATTGTCTTTTGGTGCGGCAATATAATCATCGAACTCGTGAGGAATGGGTCTCCAATGAGTATGAATCACCCCTAAGGTTGCATAACAACTAGGAACGTCGTCGACGATGATGCGAACCCCACGTAAATCCAAAACCATATCAAAAGGCTTATCCTTTTCAACCATTTTTTTATAAATGGAAAATATGTGTTTTGATCTTCCGGAGATTTCAATATTCTTGATCCCGGAATTAATGAGATTCTTCTTTAGATTTTCTTTTATTTGGTTGATCTCACTTTCACGGTCACCACGGCGAATGGAAAGATTATTGGCGATCTCTTTGTATTTTTGTGGATTTACATGACGAAACCCAAGATCTTCCAGCTCCCATTTAATTTGCCAGATACCGAGCCTGTTGGCAAGGGGGGCAAAAATATCCAATGTTTCCTGGGCAATTCTTTTTCTTTTATTTTCAGGCATATAACCGAGGGTTCGCATATTATGGAGTCGATCTGCTAATTTGATAAGCACTACCCTGATATCGTCACCCATTGCCAGAAAAACTTTTCGTAAAGATTCATTACTAAGTTCTTTTTTCCGATCCTTTAAGGAAGAGAAGATCTCGTCTGTATAATCATCTTCTGAATCTTCTTCTTCTTTTTGTCCCTCAGGGGAGGTTTTCTTTATCTGATCACCACGGGATACTCGAGGTAAATTGGTTAATTTTGTCACGCCATCGACTAACCTGGCGATCTCTTCTCCAAAATTGTTCTTGATATCCAGCGTGGTTACATCACAATCTTCAACAGTATCATGGAGTAGCCCTGAGATAACGACTGCAGGTGGAACTTTTAGTTCAGCTAGAATGGCAGCAACGGATACACAATGTGTAATATAAGGTTCCCCCGAAGCTCTGGTTTGATTTTCGTGGGCTTTTTCTGCAAATTTGTATGCTTTCATGACCAATTCACGGTCCACGAAATTATAATTTTCTGGTAATAATTCCATTAATGTATCAATTTTCATATTATCTCTCTGGTAGATTATATCTAATAAATGAAATCATTTAAGTCAGAAAACCAATCAAACCTACTGGTTGAATTAATCATATTATTTGATTTTCCAGGAATATCTAATTATTTAATTAGTCAACTGCTAAATTATTTCAAAAGTTCCTGACCGGTAAATTCCCGATATGGGGAGACGTAAGGTAGGATATCCAGATCATTTTCGGTTAGTGAGTTTTCAACAAACCTTAATAAGAGTTCTCCCATTCCTGGTCCGAGCATAAATCCTTGTCCACAGGTTCCGGCTGCCTGTAAAAATCCTTTAACGTTTTCAGCCCAACCAATGATGGGGAAGCCATCGGGAGTCATTGGGTACAGTCCTCGCCAGGTTCTTCTTACACGAATATTTTTCAATCTGGGCATTACTTCCAACATTCGCTTCGCAACCATAGGAAGGAATTCACTGGTTTCCTCGGTATTGAAGCCCCAGATATTTGGACTTGGAGTAATGCAAAAAATGATTTGACCAGTGGAATGTTGGTAGAAGTAGAAATTTGAGGATCCAGGTCTGGGGCGAATATCTACCACCATAGGATCGAGGAAATGAGCAACAGATTCTGTGATTGCAGCTTCATGGCTATCAGGGGTGACAGGAATGTCCAGATCAACCAATTTAGCAATCTGTTTTGCCCACGGCCCAGCAGCGTTGATGATTACATCAGCACCATAGGTGCCATGATTGGTTTTTAGCCCAACAATCTTACCCCCAGCTGTGTGTATTTCCTCAACATCTTCGGAAAAATGGAATTGAGCACCATGTTTTATTGCCTGACGATAAAAAGAATGCGTTGCTAACAAAGGTGAAGCACTGCCATCCTCCGGTGAGTAGGTTCCTCCGATTAAATTATCTTTGTTAATATCCGGGACGATTTCCAGGAACTCGTTTTTATCTAACCAATTGATGATTAACCCCATTTTCTTCTGGGTATTTACTAATTGTTTTAATGTTTTTTCTTCCTGTTCCCGATAAGCTACAAACGTGTATCCACCTTTGAACCAATCGATATCATCCCCATAGGTTTCTTTCCAGGTTGAGAAAATCTCCAAAGAACGAAGACACAATTGAACTTTTGCAGGATCAGAATGAGTAGCTCTGATACCCCCAATTGCTTTCTTTGATGATCCTTGTCCAACGGACGGAAATTTATCAATCACCAAAGTTTTTAAACCAGATTTTGAGAGGAAAAAGGCTGTTGGGGCTCCAATTGACCCTGCTCCAACAATAATCACATCATAATGCGGGAAATTAGTCTTATTCATCCAGTAAATCCTCATCGTTGTTTGTACCAGCAAAAATCCCAAGAGGTACTTCCATAAATAATGGACGTTTTGTTTGATCGGTTACTTGATCTTCAGCAATTCCTTCTTCTCGGAAAATTCTCTTGATTATTGATGTACAAGTTTTTGCACCACATGCTCCCATTCCCGCTCGGGTGATGGTTTTAATTTCATTGAAGTCTCGAATACCCTGGCGTATAAGTGATCTTATTTCACCAGCGTTTACTCTTTCACATCGGCAAACTATCATGTCATCATCCAGGTGTTGGACATAATGATCCATGGGATGGGTTATTTTTCCTTCTTGCATTCTGATACCAGCGATTTGTTTTGCAATTTCTTTTGGGGCTTGAACATGCACAATTAAAGTTCGATCGCTATTTTGGATGGAATGAACGGAGGATACCTCAAATTCACCTATCGAATTTCCTTCGGTGTCCATTGCAGTGACAACATCATTTTCCTGGATCGGGTCACGATTAAATTCATATGGAATCGAAACTGTGGGATTTTCCACATTATCACGATAATCTACTAATGTTATTGCCAATCCTGGGCAACCAGCCACACATTTTTCGCAAACCTCACAGCAATAACCGTCTCCAAGAAAAGTGGGAACCCCGCGGATATCTTTCTGATCGATGAATATGAGACCATGGGGGCAAAGATCAGTGCATGGATTACATGGAATTTCCTGGGTGCAATGAATAACAGGGAAAACACCTTCCTCCATCTCAGGAAACTGAATTTTAATATTACTTCCTGGCTTGGATTTCAAGATTTCGGATGTTTTGTACCAGGCGATCGGCACATCTTCAATTTCAAGACCCAAATCTTTGGCAATTTCTCTTCCGCGGATTTTTCCTGAAATTATCGCCGCGGATGCTTCTGCGATTTCCTCTGCATCACCAGCGACAAATGTTCTGATGCCATAATCTAAACCCTTTTTATAAAATTCATTGACTGGATCCAGCCCTACTGCTACTAAAATGCTGTCGCATTCAAAAGATTTTTCTGTTCCTTCGATAGGATTAAATTTCTCATCTACCTTGGCAATGGTTATTGATTCAACTTTATCTTTTCCATTTGCACTTATTATTGTGTGTGAAGTAAGAATGGGGACACCCAATCTTTGGAGCTTGTCTTTATGGACTTTATATCCACCACATTCCGGTAATGCTTCCACCAGTCCGACGACACTGATACCAGCTTGTAGAGCGTGGTAACCGGTGATCAACCCGACGTTTCCACCACCAATGATGAATAATTTTTCAGCTGGTCGAACAAGATCACGATTCACTAGAGTTTGAAAGGCACCAGCACCATACACACCAGGTAAGGTGTTACCTTTGAAAGTTATAAATTTTTCCCTCGCTCCGGTTGTTACTAAAAGTACCTCAGGCCTGATAAGGACATATTTTTCACCATCTTTGAGAACACCAACTTTTTTGTCTGAAAACACAGCTAGCGCAGTTGAATTGAGCCAAATATCAGTACACGGTAAGGATCGTAATTCCTTTTCGAGTTTTGTGGCAATATCAATCCCCCGAGTGCCGGCAAACACTGCTTGTGTTGATCCAAAAAATCGGTGTGTTTGAAGGACGAGCTTTCCCCCTAATCTATGTTTATCATCAATCAGGATAGATCGAATGTTAGATTTTGATAATTCCAATGCAGCTGATAACCCAGCAGGGCCGCCGCCCAAAATCAAAACCGGAACCTCTACTTCTTCGATTGAATTCATATCAGGTGTATTTTCGACTTTTGGTAAATCTGGATCGCCTTCCAATGATTCAACATTCATTCCTTCCTGGATAATCTCCATGCACGCTTTCACGGGGATACCATTAACAACAACCATACACTGAGAGCATTGTCCATTCGCACAAAAAATTCCTTGAGGAGAATTGTCTTTTTGGTGGTGGCCAAAAACTCGGATACCATTTGCAAAAAGTGCAGAAGAGATCGTCTCACCAAGTTTTCCTTCCAATGGTGTGTCATTCCAAAAGAATGTTATCGCTTTTCGTTCATGGTTCGGTAGGATGGGGTGTTTCTCAATACGATAATTTTCCATAAGTTACCTGATTTTGATTTTTTGACTGTTGGAATATGAAACAAGGATATATTACTGAATAACTACTAAAATATATACTGTAAGAGTACATAAAAATTCACTTTATCTGTCATAATTTTTTATTATTAAGAGTTTTTTATTCTTTTTTTTATTTCAAAATAGAGAATATGATAAAATTTTTACCATATTGACCTCAGTTTTGAGGAGGAAAAGATGAAGAAAATTGCAGTGTTAACAAGTGGTGGAGATGCACCAGGTATGAATTCAGCTATTCGGGCTGTTGTTCGTTCAGGAATTGCCAAGGGACTTGAAGTCTATGGTGTGAAAAATGGGTATTCCGGGCTACTTTCCGGTCTGTTTGTGCCATTGGGTCCCCGGGATGTCGGTGGAATCATGCAACGAGGTGGCACCATGTTGGGCAGTGCGCGTTCAATGGAATTCATGACAGTAGCAGGTCAGAAAAAAGCCATTCGAAATCTTAATACCATGGGTATTGATGGTTTGATTGTGATAGGTGGAAATGGCTCACAAACTGGTTCTTATAAATTGTTTGAGTTAGGATTTCCCGTGGTTGGAATTGCTTCCACCATTGATAATGATCTTTATGGTTCAGAAATCACTATTGGCGTGGATACAGCTTTGAATATTGCATTGGAAGCCGTTGATCGTTTGAAAATAACAGCATCTTCACATCAAAGAGCTTTTCTTTTGGAAGTAATGGGAAGAAATTGTGGTTATTTAGCGTTGATGACTGCCCTGGCTGGTGGTGCAGAAGCAGTAATCATCCCCGAGTTCCCCACAAAGCCTGAAGAAATTGCTGCCCAAATTAGCGAGGCTTATGAAAAAGGAAAAGCCCATGCAATCGTAATCGTAGCAGAAGGGGCTGAATATAATGCTGAAAAATTATCGAATTATTTTAAAGAACATTATGAATCTCTTGGATTTGATTTACGAATAACTATTCTCGGACATATCCAAAGAGGTGGCAACCCATCTGCCTATGATAGAATTTTGGCAAGTCGTTTAGGAGCTGGAGCTGTTCAGGCGATGGCTAGTGGAAAATATGGTGTTTTGACAGGTTGGTCAAAATCTAAAATCATTTATACGCCACTCAAAGAAGTAGTTGAGAATAAAAAAGTACTCGACAAATCGTTGGTTGAACTAGCCGCGATACTTGATTAAGAAAATATAAATTTGAATAGCACAAAAACTACGAACCTCGTTTTTGTGCTATTCATTTAAGGAATATTTTAAGTAGGCTTCAATAAAACCATTCAGATCACCATCCAAAACTGCATTTACATTTCCAATTTCGAAATCTGTCCTGTGATCTTTGGCCAGTTGGTAAGGGTGGAGAACGTAAGATCGAATTTGACTACCCCACTCAGCCTTTTGATATGTCCCTTTAATCTTAGCAATTTCTTTTTCTTGCTCTACTCGTCTAATTTCCAATAATTTAGCTTTCAACACACGAAAAGCATTCTCACGATTCTGAAGCTGAGATCTTTCGTTTTGACAGGTTACGATAATCCCTGTAGGAATATGGAGTAGTCTGATGGCCGTGCTATTCTTCTGAACATTCTGTCCTCCAGCTCCGGATGATTTGAAAACATCAATGCGAACATCTTCCTGGGGGATCTCAATTGGCTCATCATCAAGATCAAGATCAGGTAAAATCTCTACCTGAGCGAATGAGGTATGTCTTCGATGGGCAGCATCAAAGGGAGAAAGCCTCACCAGGCGGTGGACACCTTTTTCAGATTTTAGGTATCCGTACGCATATTTTCCAGTGATCGCAATAGTAACGCTTTTTAACCCCGCTTCTTCCCCATCAGATCTGTCGAGAATGTCACTTTTAAATCCATTTTTTTCAGCCCATCGTAAATACATACGCTCAAGCATTTCTGCCCAATCCTGAGAATCAGTTCCACCAGCACCAGCATGGATCGCTAATAATGCGTATCCTTTATCAAACTTATCTGAAAGTAAAGTGCTTAACTCCAATTGGTCTAAGGATTGCTCAATATCGTGGATTTCTTTTTCTAACTCTGATTGAATTGAATCATCACCCATCTGTGACAATTCATATGATCCAATAATTCGGTTGTGTAATTTCTCAACCCTTGAGATCTCATCTTTTAAGTCAACAATTTCTTTTAAAATTGCCTGGGCTTTATTACGATCATCCCATAAATTTGGTTCTGCTGACTGTGCTTCTAATTCTTGTAGTTTATTTTTTTTGTCTGGTAAGTCAAAGGTGCACCAGAAGATCGTTAATTTTGGCTAATGAGTTGGCCAGTCGATCAATAATTTCTTGCATACATACTCCAATTAATTTAATAATCCATTTACGAAAGAAGCTGGGTCGAATTCCTGGAAATCTTCGGGTTTTTCCCCCAATCCAGCGAACAAGATTGGTAGATTTAATTCTTTCTGTATCGCAAAAGCCATCCCACCTTTTGCAGAGGAATCGAGCTTTGTAAGAATAACTCCACTAATATTGACTGCTTCTTTGAAAGCACGTGCCTGTAAAAGGGCATTCTGTCCTGTTGTCGCATCAAGAACCAACCAGGTAGCATGAGGTGCTCCAGGTAAAGCTTTTGTAATGACACGGTTAACTTTTTTTAATTCTTCCATCAAATTGAACCTGGTATGTAACCTGCCAGCTGTGTCAACAAAAACGAGATCGTATTGTTTGGATAATCCAGCCTGCACTGCATCATAAGCTACTGCGCCAGGGTCGGCATTTGGTTGCCCAGCAATAACGGGGATATTGAGCCTATCACCCCAAACTTGTAATTGTTCAACAGCGGCAGCACGGAAAGTGTCCGCTGCTGCAAATAGAATTTTTTGGCCGAGATCTTGATATTTCATGCCTAATTTGGCTAACGTAGTAGTTTTTCCGGAACCATTTACTCCAACTACCAGGATTACAGCGGGTTTCGTGCCTGAAAAATCCGGAAGTTGTGGGGTAATTAATTGCTTTTGAAGTTCTAAGGCGAGATGTTCTCGTAATTCGGAGGTCGCTGTTATACCTTCCCGATCAACTTTCTTTATTAATTCAGCAATTATTTCGCTTGTTGTTTCGATCCCGATATCAGCTTGGATTAACATTGCTTCCAACTCATCCCAGGTATCCACTGAGATTTCCGTGGCACCGAAGAAGGTTGCAATTCTTCCAAAGGCTACTTTTCTGGTTCTTTCTAACCCTGATTTCCATTTACTTAAGATGTCTGCCATAGGTCGAAATTATATCATACGGAGAGGTCGTTCTGTTTGATTGCCAGTTGTCCACAGCCTGCCTGGATATCGATCCCACGCCTCATTCGAATTGTACAAGGGATGCCATTCCTCTCTAGAATATTCTTAAATTTCTCAGCTTGTGTTTTGTCACTGGCTATGAATGAAGATTGATCGGTAGGATTGAGAGGGATTGCATTAACGTGACAAAGCAGCCCTTTCAGCAATTTTGATAATTCTTTCGCTGTCTCTTCCCCATCATTTTTTCCTGATATTAGAGCCCACTCAAAAGTGATCCTTCGTTTAGTTCTTTCTATGTAATATTTACAAGCGTCGATTAATTCATGAATGGAATATTTTCTATTCACGGGCATAATGGATGATCTTTCTGCATCATCAACTGCATGCAAGCTAATTGCAAGATTAACCTGTCTATTTTCGTCAGCAAACCGTTTAATCATAGGAACCAAACCAACTGTTGAAACCGTAAACCGTCTTGCTCCAAAACCGAAACCATTTGGGTCGCTTAATCGGTCAATTGATTCCATCGTGGCATCATAATTATGAAAGGGTTCACCCATGCCCATCATGACAATGTTGGTTACCTTTTCCTGATGTTTTGATAATTCTCTGGCAAAAAACAAAACCTGTTCGACAATTTCACCAACACTTAAATGCCTTTTGAATCCCATTTGACCTGTAGCACAAAAAACGCATCCCATAGCACAACCAACCTGTGTGGATATGCAAAGCGTATTTCGTTCGTCATATTTCATGAGTACCGTCTCGATTGCTTTTCCATCTTTCAGCTGGAATAAATTCTTAATCGTCTCACCATCATTTGAAGCCAAAGATTTAATGGGTAATAATGAGTTAAATTCAAACAATGAAAAAAGATGATCCCGTAATTTTTTTGGAATATTCGAGAATTCATCATATTGACACCAAAGATTTTTATAAACCCCTTGCCAAATTTGTTTTGTACGAAAAGATGGTTCTTTGAATTTGGTGATTATGGTGTTTAATTGGTCAAAGGAAAGGTCAAAAAAGTTCTTTTTTATCAGTTGAGCATCCATTCTTCTTGCTCCAGGTACGTAATTAGGTCGTGAATATTATTATGAATTAAATTAGGGTGAATATCCAATCGATTGGTATCTTCAATTCTGGATATTCCTGACAGGACAAGTGCTGTAGGACATTTTGCATTTATCCCTCCGAGAATATCTGTGTCTAAACGGTCTCCTATTACCATTGTGTTATCAGGTGAAGTACCTAGATATTCCATCGCAAATTCAAACATGGTCGCTTTTGGTTTTCCAGCTACAATCGCGGTTCTTCCACTACCGACTTCAAGGGCTTTAAGGATTGATCCCGCCCCTGGAACTATTCCATCTGGTGTTGGAAAGGTATTATCAGCATTAGTGAAATAAAAATCCACCTCTTTTTGGAGTAATAAAATCGCGGTCTTGAATTTTTCATAGGAAATTTTTCTATCTAATCCACCAATGACAGCAATCGCGTTTTTCGAATCGAGATGAAAGCCTGCCTTCAAAATTGGAGTGAGAAGACCATTTTCTCCAATAATGAATACGGGTCCTCTTGAAGGAAATTTCTTTATTAATAGTGAGAGTAAAGTGGTTGATGAAGTGATGATTTGGTCTTGAGAGCAGGGAATCCCAAGATTGTTGAGTTTTTCGTTGTATTCTTCAATTGTTTTTGTACTGTTGTTTGTGGCAAATGCGTAGTTGATTTGATGATTGTTAACCATCTCAAATAATTGTCCGAGATTAACGAGAGGTTTTTCATCCTTCCACAAAACCCCGTCCATATCAAAAATAAGCGATTCAATTTTTTTCATAGAGTATTAAAAATTAAAGCCGGATAGCAATCATGCAGTCCGGCTTTTTTCTATTCATTATCTTTATTTCTTTACTGGAGCTTCCAGGACCTTATCAACAAGACCATAGTTGACAGCTTGTTCAGCGCTCAGGTAATAATCACGCTCGGTATCTCGCTCAATGGTTTCTAAAGTTTGGCTGGTGCTTTCTGCCATTATTTCATTTAGTCTTGATTTCAAGCGCAGAATTTCTCTGGCTTGAATTTCAATATCTGAAGCTTGCCCTTGTGCACCACCAAGAGGTTGGTGCATATGAATGGTGGCATGCGGAAGGGCATATCGTTGGCCTTTTTCACCGGCTGCCAGGATGACTGTACCAAACGATGCAGTCATACCAACTGCAACAGTTGAAATCTTGTTGGGGATCATTTTCATGGTGTCATAGATTGCAAGTCCTGCATAAATGTGGCCACCAGGAGAATTGATATACATCTGGATGCTCGTTTCTGGATCTTCACGACTTAAGAATAGCAATTGGGCAACGATTACATTGGCAACCTGATCATTTATTGGTGTTCCTAATAAAATGATCCGATTTTTGAGAAGTAAGGAAAAGATATCATAAGCTCTTTCCCCTCTTCCTGAGGATTCGATTACCATCGGGATTACTGAAGAAAAATCATTTATGTTCATAAGTTTGGATTCACTCCTTCTTTGTTTCCAGTCCTGGAAACTCATACTTCCAGGTCGCTAATTACTCATTTTCTACTTATGATTCTACTTCTGATTCAGAATCTGCTTTTTCATCTGTATCAGGTTTGGTTGCCTTTGCCTTTGTTTTTTTCGGTGCAGCTTTTTTTGTTGTTTTCTTCGCTTTGGTGGCTTTATCTGCTATTTCTGTTTCTACTTTTTCCTCTTTTTGATCTGACTCAACTTCCACAGCTTCTACTTCGCCGGATGCCAACTTCTTCATTTGATCAAGTGATTTTTGATTATATAAGCGGTTGATAGCGTTGAATGCGACATTATTTACCATGCTTGAGGTTACTTTTTGTTTTTTGCCTTTTGGAGATGGCATATTATTCATCATTTGCATGGTGTCATTGACGATGTGATCAACTTCTTCTTTGGATACTTCAATTTTTTCTTCTTGAGCAAATTGTTCAATGATAAGCGAATTCTTAACACGATTAATTGCAGCAGGTCGAACATTTTCTTCAATATATTTTTCTTTATCAGTTTTCATCAACTTAAGATAAGTATCGAAATCAAGACTTTGCTGTTTTAAATCTCTTTCTAAAGTCTTTAAGATGTGATCAATTTCCTCATCAACCATGAATGGTGGGAATTTTACTGTCGCTTTCTCACCAAACTTTTCTAATAATTCTGAGAAGTATTTATCGTCATACTCTTGTTTTTTAGTTGATTCTTGTTGTTCTCTCACTGCTTTTTCTAATTCCGCATAATTCTCAAATTGCCCTAAGGATTTGGCGAATTCATCGTCCAACTCCGGTAATTTCAAAGCTTTAAGGGATTGAACTTTAATGGTAAATTGGATGGTCTTCCCTTTGAATTTTTCTTCATTGCTATCTTCAGGGAAAGAATATTCAACAGATTTTTCTTCACCTTCGCTTAACCCTAATAATTCTTTGGAGAAATTCTCGAAAGGCCAATTATCTTGCTGTTCATTGTCACCAATGACAAATTGGATAGGTGTTTCTTCTAAAACTACCTTTTCCCCTTCATTACCAGATAATTGGAAGTAAATAAGATCTCCGTTGTCAGCAGGTCGTTCGACTGGTTCAGCAGTTGCGTAATTTCTTTGAAGTCGGTTAAGGAATTCTTTAATCTCCTCATCTGACACTGGTTCAGGTTTATATTCTAATTCGATAGATTTATAATCACCTAAATCAACCTCAGGTTTTAATGGAACAAGAAAACTCAGTTTCAGAGGATCTACTGAAACAATTTCCTGTAAGGCGCCGGGACCTGATGGATCAACTGCAGCTTCCTCCAGAATTTTGGAATATTGCTCATCAATTAAGATTTCGATTGCTTCTTCATTAATGTTACCTTCCCCGTACATTCGTAAGATTACATCGTAGGGGGCTTTTCCTGGTCTAAACCCGGGAATTTTTGCTTGTTTAGCAATTTTCTTCGCAGCTCTTCTCTTGAAACTTTCAAATACTTCCGCTTCAAATTCAGCCTCAAGTTTTATTTGTTGATCATCTTGTGGAGTGGATTCAATTTTCAAAATAACGTTCCTCTAATCTATAAAAAATTTGGTGGGGAAAGAGGGGCTCGAACCCTCACGCCTTTCGGCACATGATCCTAAGTTCGCCCTTGTACTTTCCCAAAGTTTTTTGGCGTACCAATTTTACCATAATCAAGGCCAAAAAGACCGTGAAAATTAGAAAATGGGACATTAAAAAATCATCGAAAAAAGGGTTAATTTTTCTGACTACATTAAACTACATTAATTTTGAGACAAAAAACCAATAAAAATTAGGCCTAAGTAATAGCCATGAGTCAAAATCATGTGCACAAATGAGAGAAAATTTTAAGTATTATTGAGACTAAATTAGTATAGAAATTTTGTACAATAATAAAAAAGCCCTACGGAGTGGAGAGTCTCCCAGGGCGACGACCTAAGCCGAATGAGGCGGCCTGGC
>CAYSFA010000095.1:0-7883 GCA_964430025.1 uncultured Anaerolineaceae bacterium
AAATCATTTCCCCAAATGGAAACGAGCAAAGGCACTGAGTTCGGTATAGCACTAGCCAACATGCCCTCATAAGGAATTCTGAGAGCATGAACCAAATCAGGATTTACCTTAAGGATAATTTGGTTTATTTCTTTTTGAAATTTAGCAAGCGTGAAGGGACCAAGCCAGTAGCGTAATTTCATCACCAAAGGCCTTGCATTCTGGATAATTGCTTTTTTCCAGTTGTTGGTTTGTCTGCGTTGTTCAAGGTTTGTAGCCGAAGCACCGCTGAAGGCAACAGGCAGAGTGAAAACCTGATCAACCTCAATGGATTTTGACATTGGATAGGTGGAAACTAAAGAGACTCTGAATCCCAGCGACTTTAACACTTCAATCCAACGTAAAGTGATTGCACTACGGCCATCCGCGATGACAATAATGTGCTTTTTCATGGTTTCGTTCCTTGGTTAAGAACATCGTGACAGACCTGGACGAAAACTGAAACCATATTTTCAATATTTACCTGCGTTTTAACTGTTTGAAACCCTTCCTGTCCCATAGAGAGTAATTTTTCCGGGGAGGATAAAGCTTGCTTAATCGCGGTAAATAATTCATCTGGATTATTAGGTGGGATGATCCAACCATTTGATTCATTTATATAATCCGATTGAGTGCCATCTCCTTCTGCAACGATCACTGGTAAAGCAAACGACATCGCCTGTTGAACAGCCAACCCCCCAGTACCAGGCAGGACAAACAAATCTGCTTGAGAGAAAATCTGAGCCAGGTCATCCCCAAACTTTGCTCCCCAGAAAGTTGTTTTTGGGTAGTGCTCCTTTGCAATTGATTCCAACTCTCCACGAATTTCCCCTTCACCGACAATCCATAATTGTGGCTGAAGATCTTCAGGTAATTTAGAACAGACGTTGATTAATGAATCAAGTTTTTTCCTGGGTTGTAATCTCCCCACATACAAAAGAATGGGGTCTCGTACCCCGATCCAGGAGCTGTGTGATGGTGGAAAATGTTTTGGGGAAGGGGTTGTTGAATTTGTCGCCACATAAATTCGCTCTGATTTGAATCCAGCATTACGATATTGATCAGCCCCTTTACCACTATAAGCAATGATGGCGTCTAATGATTTTAAGAAGGAGGTTCTTTTCGCATTTCTCCAATTTGAAAATACTCCCTGATATTCCGGGACACCCAATCCCCAACCCACCACTGGCTTTTGATCTTCTTTCATTAATTGAACAACACCCGGTGTAGAAAGATAACGAGGATTAGCTTCAACAATCAAAACATCAGGATTCCATTCAGAAACCCATTGCTGTAAACCTGGTTGTAGACAGACATAAAATTTACCATCGAAAAGATGAGTGTTTTTGGTAATGCAATAATCCACATTCTCAAGTGATTGAGCAATTTTGATTTGTTCCTTCACTTTTGGTTCTCCCGCGAAGACCCCTAATTGGATCTCTGGATTCTTCGACAGGAGTTCCAGAAATGGTGCCCGATACGTGGGAATTACCCGTTGTTGAATAGCTAAGCGAACCATTTCAATACACCATCACTTCAACTCTTGAACCGTTGATTGTCTTTTCAACTTCAATTCTTGCCGGAAAAGCTTCTTTTAATTCTTCCAGGTGGGTGATAATCAACAATTTGGCGAAATCTTTTTTTATGAGGTTAATTGTCTCAATCAAACGGCTTCTGCCTGTATTATCCTGACTGCCAAATCCTTCATCTATGACTAATGTTTCCAGTTTTGCACCTGAGCGTTTCGCCAATACTTGAGATAAAGCCAGACGAATTGCAAAGTTTATCCGGAATGCTTCTCCTCCTGAAAACATTTCATAAGCTCTGGTATGCCCAAAGGCGTCATTTATTAATATCTCAAGTGTTTCTTTTTTGTCAGACCTTTTTTTATCTTTATACTCACTTTGGGTTTCAAAATGGATAGACAACTGACCATTGGATAACCGTTCTAATAATTCATTCGCATGCATTTCAATTTCTGGCAAGGCTTGTTCAATTAATAAAGCTGGCACACCATTCTTGCCAAAGGCTTCTTCAAGTTTTCTGTATCGATTGATGGAAACTGACAATTTGGAAATGGAGGTCTCAAGTTTCGTTTTCTCAATTTTCTTGTTGGCTATTGTGTCTAATTTTTGTCTCTCCCGACCAATCCGGGTATTGATTTGATTTATTTCCTTGTCAATTTCGTCTAATTCTTTCTTAATTTGTTGAATATTGGAAAGTTCAGAATATTTACTCGAAAACTCTTCTTTCAGCCCAACCAGAACCGCCTGTTTTTCCTGTAATTCTATTTCCTGATCTTTGATTTCCAATTCCATGTTGACGATTTGTTCGCTTATTGGATCAATTTTCGATTTTGCAGTGATCAATTGTTGATATTCGACTTCTACAGTTCGTAATTCCATTTCGCTGTTTTTAAGGGAGGTATGAGTGCTTTCATCATAACCAAGGGAAACAATCCTTTTTTCTAATTCTTCTTTCTCTTTTAAAAATGGCTGAATTTCTTCTTTATGCTTTATTTTCTCTACCGTGAGCAAATATTCCGAAAAATCTTTTTCATCCCATTGTTTAATTGCTTCCTGAAAATTTGATAATTTGATTCTTTTATCAGAAATATCAGGTAGCAAAGCATTAAAGGATTTCTCATCCTTTTCTATTTTAAGAAGTTTTCCATCAAATTCTTTTAGGTTTTGGTTTAATGAAGCAATTTCGTTTTTAAAATGTTCAATCAATTTTTTTCGACTTAACCCCTCTTCAATTACCAAATCTTCATACTTTTTCCGATGGTCAGGGCTTAATGGTTGCATACAAAATGGGCATTCTGGTCCAGCCCCACGAAATTCGATCAGTTTTTGTCTCTTCTCATTGTTCAGGGCTGTCAGGTGTTCGATCGATAGCTGTTTATCAGATATCTCTTTTTGGATTTTCAGTTTTTCTTTCGAGAAGGATTGTCTTTCGGCGATGGATTTACTCAACTCTTCTTGAGACTTTAGAAGAACTGAAAGATCTTTTTCAAGAATTGGGACTTGTTGTTTGAATTGATCAATTTCAGCCAATCGATTTTCGAAATTGTTTTTTTGATTCTTAAGGGAACTTAGATAATTTTCTATTTTATGAGTTAAGTCGGTTAATTTACTTTTGTGTAAATGATATTGACTAAGTTTGTTGTTCCACTCATCAACCTCTTCACGCAGAGATTGCCATTTGCGAAATCTTTTATCAATCTCATTGGCATCTTCAATATATTTTTGAAAAGTACTTTTCTCTTCGAACAACCGTGCATGTCGTTCTTTTTTGGTGCCAATTGTCTGATTTATTTTAGAAACTTCATTTTCAAGTTGAGAAATCTGGTTTTCTAGTTTTTCTTTTGCGTTTTCAAGTTTTATTGCCTGATTGAGAATTGTAGTATGTTGTTCTTTCTGAAATTGAACCATCTCGAGCTGTTTTTCTTCTTGTATTAAGTTTTCTTTAGAAGATTCTTCTTGAGAAATTTCAAATTCAATATTTTCTAATATCAAAGAAATACTTTTTTTATCACTTTCCAGGTTTTTTCTAATTTCCCGAGTTTTTTGTAAATATTCCTCCCATATTTCTAACCCCAATATATTGGAAAGTATATCTTTTCTATCCCCTGGAGATAATTGAGTAAATTGATCTGCTTTGCCCTGCAGGAAAAAAGAAGCATTGATAAATGTATTGAAGTCCATCCGCAGGGTGGAAAGAATTCTTTTTTGGGTTTCGCCTAAGGAGTGTTCCGTTAAAGAACGCCATTCACCTTTTTCTGGTTCGAGAACATAAAATTCTAAAATCATTGTTTTCTCGATTTGTTTGGTCCGGCGAATTCTAAATATCTGGTTTTCGTATTTAAAATCCAGGGAAACGATGGCAATTTCACTGAGCTGATTAACAATTTGGTCGTTCCGAGCACGTGCTGCACCAAATAATGCCCAGGTGATTGCATCTAAAATCGATGATTTACCAGCTCCGTTTGGGCCAGTAATGCAGGCTAAGTGCAAACCTTCAAAATCTATATCAACGGGATCTTTGTAGGATAAAAATCCTTTGATATGAAGGTTGATTGGGATCATATCTCTGGAGAATTGTCATTCATCATGACATCCTTGGTAGTTGGTACGACCAAAACTTTATCAACTCTTTTGCCATCCATATCCACAACCTCGAAGTGGAATTGGAATACATCTACATGTTGTCCCACTTGAGGAATACTACCTAGTATTGTCATCAAAAATCCACCTAGTGTTTGATAGCCGATACGGTCTTCTTCCGGAAGCATTTCTATTCCTAATAACTCTTTGACCTCATCAATGGGTAACAAACCATCAAGCAACCAGGAACCATCATCTCTTTCAATGATTTGATTTTCTTCCTCTTCTCCCGCGGTGGGAATTGCTCCAACGATTGATTTTAGAACGTCGTAAAGCGTAACCATACCCAGAATTCCACTGAATTCGTCTATGACTAAGGCTGTGTGAGTTCCGGCTTCTTTAATCAAATCAAGTGCTTTTAAGGCTGAAGTACTATCCGGAACGAAAAGAGGCGGTTGAAGCAAATCCAGAATTTTTGGTTTTGCGCCATTTAGACTATTACTCAATAGATCTTTTGTTTGCAGAATTCCTAACACATTATCTAGCTCACCACTGGCAACCGGGAAAAGACTGTGGTTTGAATCAATAACCTGTTGTAAGACCATTTCAAAAGGTTCTTCCAGATCAATCCATTCAATCTCAGTTCGGGGGGTCATAATTGAATCAATGAATCGACCACCTAAACGGAAGATCCCTGTAACCATGTCTTCTTCGGCGGATTCAAAAATACCTGATTGAGCTCCTTGCTTCATTAAAACCTTGATCTCTTCCTCAGTGATAATTGGGTCTTCTGAAGCTTCAATTCCTAAAATTTTCAACCCCAAATCTGTTGAGTTGCTTAATAATTTGACTATGGGGGATGTTGCTCGGGATAAAAATTTCATTGGTAAAGCTACTTTCGAAGCGATTTTTTCGGGTGAATTCATACCCAATCTTTTCGGGATTAATTCGCCAACAACCAATGAAAAGTAAGTGGTTAACAAAACGATAATAACGAAGGAAATTTCTTCGCTATAGGGAGCCAACCAGGTTATTTTTTGGATTTGTGCCCCTAATTGAGATGACAATGCAGCTCCACCCAAAGCACCAGATAGAATTCCTATCAAGGTAATCCCAATTTGGATTGTTGAAAGAAAATTGTTCGGATTTTCGGAGATATCTAACGCGGTTTGGGCGGAACTTGTGCCATCTTTCGCCATTTGTTGCAGTCGGATTTTCCGAGCAGAAATTAAGGATATTTCGGACATTGCAAAGATGCCATTGATAACGATCAATAAAAAGATGATGATGATACTAACAATACTGGTGCCCATGGTCTCAATTCTTAGAAAATTTCTATTCTTGTTGATTATAAATGATTTCTTTAGCTATTCTTTGGAGTTCTTTCATTTCTTTGTCAGAGGTATCGGTACTCTGCCAATATTTTATGAGCAATTCTTCTGGAGGTAAGTTTGAAATAGTTTGATCGCCACTTAGTCTTAATCTGGTGGTGATAATCGGTTTTCGGATCAAATGAAGTTCCAAGGCCTTTTCAAAGTAAATCTGAAACCACTCATCATGGATAAGATTCTCCCAATCCTTAGGATAAGTTAAAGTCATCCTTGAAATGGTGTTTTCCATTTCATCCGGACCTGGTAATTTATCCGCAATAAATTGTCTGATTCGCATCGGATCTGGGAATGACAGATCACCCTTCTGATCAATGTCACGCAGGTTAATGGAGAAATCCAGGAAGACACGCCCATCCAGTTTTCTCCAATCAACCGATGAATTCCCTTTTTCAATTTCCACGATAACAAAATATTTATCATCTTTCACTTCACCAAAGTCAACTTTTTCAATTGACCCTGGATAAATGATGGGAGGTTGAAATCCCTCATTGAGATCCTGGGCTTTGTGTATGTGGCCGAGGGCTACATAATCGAAGTTATTATTCTTTACCAAACCAATAGGCAAAACCATATCCTGGCCAAGCATAATACTTCGTTCTTCACCATAGATAGCTCCTTGAATAGACGCATGGGCAGTGAAAATGGTTGGTAGATTTGGATCAAGATTCTCGATAAATCCATCCAGAATTCTGGATACAACTGCTTCAATTTCAGTATCAAGGGTTTTAATATCAATGTCTTCATTTTGTAATGTGGATAAATAACCACTTCTGGTGATCCATGGTAAGGCAATGATCTGAACTGGCAAATCATGAAATTCATCAGGGGTAATGATGGATGGTTTGCTGATGAGGTGAACATAGGGTATTTCTAATGTATTGAATTCTTGCAAAGCTGAAGCTCTACCAACCGCTGGCGAAATATCATGATTACCTACCAAAAGGAGAGTAGGGATCTTTGCTTGCGATAGACGAATAATCCGTCTGCCCCATTCCCTTTGGAATGTGGGTACCGGCGTTCGATCTTTGTAAGCATCACCTGAAAAAATGACGAGATCAACTTTTTCGTCAATAGCTGTTTCAATGATGGTATCCAGCGCTTGCAGAAAATCCAACACGCGAATAGGCAGTCCCGATATAGGGTCTCTTTTCCCCTGCGCGGCAATATCAATATGAGCATCTGAAAAATGAAGAAGTTTTATCATGAATTAATGAGAATCGGGTTAGTACCCTAATTGTCTCAATAATTGTACACTAGGTGCAAAATTTGGATGGTATTCCAGGGATTCATATAAATCTTCAACTGCTTGAGATGTATTGCCGACTGCAACATAAGCTAATGCGCGCCAATAGAAATTTTCTTCCAAATAAGGTTCAGCTGCTTTTTCAATTGTTTGTGTGGTCAGATTAATGACATCCAGATAGCGTCCGCTGTAGTAATAAGCGTAATATGGGCCGGTTTGATACCACATTATCCGCCAGGGACGATCTTTCTCAGGCAATTGCGGGTAAATTTCAAATGCCTGATCATAAGATGTTGCTGCGCCAACATAGTCCTGCAATTGCACCATGCTGGTGCCACGATTGAACCATGCATAGAAAAGGTCAACCCCAAGAAAATCATAAATTTCCTGGCTGGCTTTTTGATATGCAATTTGGTCGGCATTGTGGTCATCACCATATTCGCTGAGAATGTTGAATAAATTCATTTCCTGATCGACAGGGTAAATTACTATAAACACGTAATTGAAGGATCGCCATTCATTGAGTAAGCTCTCATATTTCACAGGGTAATCTGGTTTGAAATATGAATCCTGGCTTATGAATTCTTCTTTGGCATCATCGTAACCATTTAATACCGCATAATGACCCATCCAACTCATTTTTCCATTCATATCGCGAATATAGACACCTTTTTCAACTAATACAGGAAACCCATTCGCGATAAGCTTTTTCAGGACGTCGATTGTTCCCCCAGACCGTGAAATGGCTTTGTAAATGGTATTTTCGTTGACGAAATCAACCATTTCATACACCATAACGTTTTTGTCTTTTTCAAATGGTTTCAGGACTGTTCCGGTGTCATAGCGATCACCTTCCCAACCCCAATAAGATAATTGCATCGCCAGGTTTGCTGGCGCGCAATAATTCCATAAGCCATGTTGATCTTGATAGCGAATACCTTCTAATTTAATCGCAGAAGGGAGAGCGGTTGGCTCCAGGGTTGGTGTGGGGGTTGCAACTGCCACATCAGGAGTGAAGGTGATGGTTGGTTCCTGAGTTGGTGTTGGAGAATTTTGTGGGGTAGGAGTTTCGATCGATGATTGTTCAGGAACGAATACCGCTTTTTCAGGAGGATTAAGAGCATA